>JACETA010000001.1 GCA_013911545.1 Chloroflexota bacterium
ACATAGTACGTATGTCAAGTAATTATCAACAACGTTTTATTAAATTTTATAAATCTGAAATAAAATATTTTGATCAAAGCTAGCTAATACTAAAATCGCATTTTACCAAATTTAAGATAAGGGTATAGGTTGTCCCGACTAATTGTCAACGATTAAATACACTTTTTTTAAAAAAAATTAATAAAATGCAGAAATTTTTAATATTTTATAAAAAAAACCGTAAATAATTGGGTTTTTAATCTTTAATCCAGCTTTCAACTTTAATAAATTCAGAGTTATTTACAGTTTTTCCCATAGCTTTAAGAATTTTCTGAGTTAATGCTGTTGGATCAGTAGCTGCATCTGAGTGTGAATTTGAAAGAGCAATCATTCTTCTGAGTAAAGTGACTTGCTTGAGTGTATATTCATCAAGTAAGTTAGCTTCATTTCTGGTTCCACTTTTAGAAATCTCTATAGCGGGCCATACTCTTTGTTCTGATAACCTTCTATCCAGGTGGAGCTCCATATTTCCAGTTCCTTTAAATTCTTCATAAATTAAATCATCTAATCTGCTACCGGTATCAACTAAGCACGTAGCAATAATTGTTAAACTTCCACCTTCTTCAAAATTTCTTGCAGCACCAAAAAATTGTTTAGGAGGGTATAAGGCCAAAGGATCCATACCTCCTGATAATGTTCTGCCACTACTTTGGGTATTTAAGTTATGAGCCCTTGCTAAACGAGTAAGACTGTCAAGCAGGACAACAACATCTTTGCCTGACTCAACTGATCGTTTAGCTTCAATAATTGCCTTTTCTGCTGTTTTACAATGATCTTCAACAGGCTCATCAAAAGTTGAACTAAATACTTTCCCTTTGACTGACCTCTTCATATCAGTGACTTCTTCTGGTCTTTCACCAATTAAAGCAACAAATAAATCTACATCAGGGTTATTCTCAGTGATTCCAGAAGCAATATCTTTTAATAAAATTGTTTTACCAGCTTTTGGTGGAGCAACAATTAAAGCTCTTTGACCTTTACCTATTGGAGAAAAGATATCAATTAATCTTGTAGAAAATGGTTTGTTGCCAGTTTCAAGTGTTAATCTTTCGTTTGGATATATTGGGGTTAATTTTTCAAAAACTGGCCTTTGTTTCATTTGAGTTGATTCAGGGTCATATCCATTAACCATCTCTACCTTAGTAAGGCCATAGTACCTTTCTTTATCTTTGGGCTGCCTAACTTGCCCAGCAACCTTATCACCTTGTCTTAAATTAAATCTTCTAACTTGAGATTGTGAAACATAAACATCATCATTATTATCATCTGTATCAGGATTTCTTAAAAATCCATAACCATCATTTAAAATATCAAGCACCCCGAAACCTAATAATAAATCTTCCTTTTGGGCAAAGTGTGCAAGTAAGGGTAAAACAATATTAACTCTTTCGAGATCATCTGTGTTTTCAGGAATTTCGACTTTTATTTTTTTTGCAAATTTAATCAACTCATCGAGAGACATCTCATCAATGCCATTTTTTTTCAATAAACTATCGTCCTGCTTAGAGAAGGATGATTTGTCATTAACCTCTTTTTTAGTTGAAGTTTTTTTAGTTGAAGTTTTTTTAGTTGTAGCCAATTTAAAAATTTGTTTTGATAGCCCTTAATTAAGAAATATAAGTGATAATTAAATTTAGAGCACGTCAAGGAAATTTGACGTAAAACTATTATATTAAAAAAAAATTAGTATGTAAATTTATTGTATAAGCCTTATTTGGTCACCCTCAACAACAGTTTCATTTACCGAAGAAACAAACCCATAAAATAACGGATGAGGCCTATTTGGTCTTGATAAGAATTCAGGATGAAATTGACTTCCAAGCATGAAAGGGTGCTCAGCAACCTCCATAATTTCAACTAAATCTCCATCAGGTGATGTTCCAGTTGGTAGCAGGCCTTCTTTTTCTAATCTTTCTTTAAATAAATTATTAACTTCATATCTGTGTCTATGCCTTTCAATAATTTCTTCTTTTTGATAATAATTATGAACTTTTGAACCTTTTTTAATTACACAAGGATAATTACCAAGTCTCATGCTTGCCCCGGTTTCCTTTAATTTCATTTGTCCTGGTAAAAAATCTATCACAGCATTTTTAGATTCTTGATCAAACTCAGATGAGTTTGCGTCTTTCAGATTTAATACATTTCTTGCATATTCAATAACCATAATTTGCATTCCTAAACACAAGCCAAGATAAGGAATGTTTTTTGTTCTTGCGTAATTTGCACATTTAACCATGCCATCTATACCCCTAGGACCAAATCCTCCTGGTATCACTATTCCAGATAATTTTCCTAAAACTTTATCTAAATCATTTTGCTCAATTTCATCAGATAGTATCCAATCAATGTTTAAATTTAAATCTTGATTGATAGCAGCATGTAGAAGTGCCTCTTTAACTGAAAGATATGAGTCCTCAAGGGAGGTATATTTACCAATGATTCCAATATTTAAATTCTTCTTATCATCCCTGATTATATTTACCATTTTATTCCACTCTTTTAAATCAGATTTATTTTTTTTAAGATTTAAAAATTCTGAAACCTTATCCCCCATCTCTTGGCTTTCTAATGCAATTGGAACTGCATAAATAGTATCTAATGTTTCAAGAGAGAAAATCCTTTCCAGTTTCACATCACAATGAAGGGACAATTTACTTTTTATGCCATTATCAAATTCTTCATCACTCCTGCATACCAAAAAATCAGGCTGGATACCCATGGCTCTTAATGAATTAACACTATGCTGGGTGGGCTTTGTTTTTACTTCTCCAGTAGCCCCGAGTTTTGGCAATAAAGTTAAATGCATAAAAAGAGTATTTTCTTGGCCAAACTCACTTCTAATTTGCCTAATGGCTTCTATGAATGGCTGACCTTCAATATCACCAACAGTGCCACCTACCTCGACTATCATGACTTCGGATTTAGTTTCTTCAGCTGCTTTAAAAACTTTGTCTTTAATTAAATTAGTTACATGAGGAATTGTTTGGATTGTTCCGCCAAGATATTTACCATCTCTTTCATTCTCTATTATCTCTCTGTAAACAGCACCAGCAGTGAAACTAGAAAATTTATTTAATTCTTCGTCAATAAATCTTTCATAATGCCCAAGATCTAAATCAGTTTCTGAGCCATCAGCAGTCACAAATACTTCACCATGCTGGAATGGAGACATGGTGCCGGGGTCGACATTTAGGTAAGGGTCAAGTTTCATAATAGAAACGTTAATTCCTTTGTTTTTAAGTATTCTTCCAATAGATGCTGATACGATTCCCTTACCAAGGGAACTAACAACTCCTCCTGTCACAAAGATATACTTTGTCAAAACTTTCCTTCTTTAATAATTAAGGTTTCCCAAAACCACCACATATGCATTCTAAGAATTATAAGTATTCTCTGTCAATTGTTGATATAATATTTCGACAATGGATACAAATGACCAACAACTTAATATTGAAAATTTGGCTGAACTTGCAAAAATTAATTTAAGCGGTGAAGAACTAAAGAAATATAAAGATCAAATTAACAATATAATTGATCATTTTTCATCATTAAGAAAAATTGATACTGAAAATTTTAATTCTAACTATTGGGAAATCGACAATAACAAGATTGTTGAAATAAATGATTTAAGAGAAGACGAAGCTCTTGATTCTTTTGAAAAAAATGAAACATTCCAGAATGTCCCAGAAAATGAAAATGGTTTTATAAAAATTAGAAAAATTCTCGATAGGTAATTAATGGATATTGAAAAAAAAATTTCAGCAAAAGAATGTGTTGAATTAATTAAGACAAAACAAATTTCAGCAAAAGAATTAACTAAAAAGTTTTTAAGTAGATCAAAAGAATTAAATAAAATTATTAATTCATTAATAACTATTTGTGAGGATGAGGCACTAGAAAGGGCCGAATACATAGATAAAAATTTTAATAAATTTAAAGATAAAAAGTTAGTTGGAGTTCCAATTTCAGTAAAAGACGCTATAAACACCAAAGACATTCTTACTACAGCAGGATCAAAAATTTTAAAAAATTTCATACCTCCAAAAAGTGCATTTGTAATTGATAAATTATTAGATGAAGGTGCAATAATAACTTCAAAATCAAATTGTGATGAATTTGCAATGGGCTCTTCAAATGAAACTTCTCAATATGGCCCTTGCAATAATCCTTGGAATATTAACAAGGTTCCTGGCGGGAGTAGTGGAGGTTCGGCCGCATCTGTAGCATCTTCACAGAATCTTTTGAGCATTGGCTCTGACACCGGAGGAAGTATTAGGCAGCCGGCTGCATTATGTGGGGTTGTTGGATTAAAGCCAACTTATGGGACTGTTAGTAGAAATGGTTTAATTGCTTTTGGTAGCTCTCTTGATCAAATTGGACCTTTTTCAAAAAACGTAGAAGATTGTGAAATATTATACGATTCAATAAAAGGACACGATAAAGATGATTTAACGTCTGTAAAAAAATACTCAGAGATTCAAAAATTAAATATTAAAGATTTAAAAATTGGAATCTGCAAGGAACTTGCTGGCGAAGGTATTTCTCAAGAAGTTAACAAACATTTTAATAACACTATTGATGAATTAAAAAAATTAGGAGCAAAAGTTGAATATGTTTCTGTACCTTATATTAAAGAGTCTCTTCCAGTTTATTATTTAACCGCACCATCAGAAGCTTCTTCGAATTTAAATAGGTATGACGGAATAAAATATGGATTGTCTCAAAATAATTATGAGAGTTCTTGGGAGGTAATTAAGAATACTAGGAGCAATTTTGGAGAAGAAGTTAAGAGGAGGATTCTTTTGGGCACTTTTGCGCTTTCTTCAGGGTATTATGATGAGTATTATGGAAAAGCACAAAAAGTTAGAGGAATGATAGTAAACTCATTTAAAAATGTATTTAAAGATTACAACATTCTAATTTCTCCAACTACCCCAACAACTGCTTTTGATTTAGGGTCTATGATTGACGACCCACTGACAATGTATCAAAATGATATTTGCACTATGCCTGCCAATATTGCAGGGATTCCTGCAATTTCAATACCTTGCGGGGTTTCTGAAGGGTTGCCTATTGGATTCCAAATAATGGGTCCTCATTTTTCTGATAACAATATCATTTCTGTTGCTAAAGAACTTGAAAATCACCTGCAATTAAACATACTTGAATCATTAAAAATATGAAGAAAATTATACTTATATCAACTATAACTATTTTAACTTTAATTAGCTGTTCAAATGATGAAGATATTTTATTTCAATCTACCGATGGCCCTCCTGCATTCCCACATGTATTTATGGGCAACGCTTATGTGAATGGACAACCAATAAAAGAAGGCATGATTATATATGCTGAATTCGGCAAATCAAAATCTGAGCCAGTAGGAACTTTATATGGAAGATACTTAAATGTTCTAGTTGCCCCTATAAGAAAATCAGAATTAACTGAAACTGTAAATTTCTATATTGAAAATTTTGATGGTGATAGAGAGAAAGCCATCGAAGATTTTCGTTTAAGTAAGGTTAATGAGCCTTATGTAGTTAATATGAGCCTCAATTTCAAGAGGTACCCGTAATGCTTATAAAGGTTAATAATAAATTTCCTTCTGTTGGTGACAACACTTACATAGCCCCAACATCATCTGTTATAGGAGATGTTTCATTAAAGTCATTATCAAGTATATGGTTTGGTGCAGTTGTAAGAGCTGATAACGGATCAATAAAAATTGGGGAGAGAACAAATATTCAAGACAATTCAGTTATACATTCAGATGATAATTCAACAATTGGCAATAATGTCACAATTGGTCATGGGGTTACCTGCCATGCCAAAACCATCATGGATAATTGCTTGCTTGGAAACGGATCTACATTAAATGAAGGAGTAGTAATAGGTGAATTTTCTTTAATTGCTTCAGGATCTATGGTGTTAGAAAATATGAAAATTCCACCTAAATCATTAGTAATGGGAAACCCTGCAAGAATAAGGGGCGAAATAAACGAAAGACACTTAGAGCTAATAAAATTAAGTTGCTCTACATATGTTGATAAAGTAAAACTTTATCTTGAATCTGAATATTTCAGTTAATAATTAAATTATCAATCAATCTTACTCCGCTAATTTTTGCAGCAACCATTACAACTCTGCATTCTTTGCCCCAAAAAAGATCATTAATAAAAATATTTTTTTCATTAAAAACTGACAATTTTTCGGTAAGTATATATTCAACTTCAATCAATTTATTTTGTTTATAAAAATCATTCAAATAATTATAAATATTTAGTGACTTATTTACTTTAATTTCTTTTCTTAAAGAATTCAGTCCTTTAAAAATTATTGATGCTTCTTTTTTTTCACTGATTGATAATAAATTATTTCTACTACTTAATGCTAAGCCATTTGAATCCCTTTCAGTTTCAACAGGTATTATTTTAGTATTATGCAATGAAGACAATTTTGAATATATTAGGCAAAGCTGTTGAATATCTTTAATGCCAAAAAAAGCGAAATTAGGTTTAATTATTTCTAGAAACTTATTAACTATTGTTAAAACTCCATCGAAATGACCAGGTCTAAATTTCCCCTCAAGAATTTTTCCTTGAAATCCCGAATTTATATTTTTCAATCTGGGGCTTATAATATCTTTTTCTTCTGGAATATATAGCAAGTCAACATTATTTTTCTCAAATATTTTAATATCATTTTCTAGATTTTTAGGATAGTTAGAAAGATCATTAGGATTATTAAATTGCAAAGGATTAACAAAAAGTGAAGCTATAAGGATATCGCTATATTTTTTTGCTTCATCCATAAGTTTTACATGCCCTTGATGAAGGGATCCCATTGTTGCCACAAATGAAGTAGATGTATTTAAATTGCTACAATATTTGGTAATCTCTTTTTCAGATTTAATAATTTTCATAATTCTTAAAATTCCTTCTATTTATATGTAAGTTTACTTGGAATTGCTATATCCTTAAAAAGTTAAATTAATTTAATGATTATATAATTATGGAATTTAAAGCACCAAGAGGAACATCTGACCACATTCCTGAAATGATAAATAACTGGAATGAGATTGAAAGAATTGCAAGAGAAACTGCAAAATCTTTTGGTTACCATGAAATATCCACTCCAGTTTTTGAGCAAACTGGATTATTTAAAAGAGCTGTTGGAGAAGGTACCGACGTTGTGCAAAAGGAAATGTATAACTTTAAAGATCTTGGGGGGAATGAGTTAACTTTAAGACCTGAAGGAACTGCTCCTGTTTGCAGAGCATTTATAGAACACGGAATGCATAACCTTCCTTACCCCGTAAGGCTATTTTATATCGAACCAATGTTTAGGCATGAGCGACCTCAAAGTGGCAGAATGAGGCAACATCATCAATTTGGCGTTGAAGTCTTTGGGGATAGTAGCCCTGAATCAGATTCGGAAATAATAATATTAGCTCTAACATACCTAGAAAAGCTAGGTCTAAAAGATCTCAAATTAAAGATAAATTCTATAGGGAATAAAAATTCAAGGGAAAATTTTAAAAAAGAATTTATCAATTATTTTAATTCAAAAATAAATGATTTACCTGAAATAGATAAAAAAAAGTTTGATATCAATCCGATTAGAATTTTAGATTCTAAAGAAACAATAACTAAAAAGTTAATTGAAGATTCACCCAAACCTATTGACTTCCTTGATGAAGAATCAGAAGCTCATTGGAAAGGTCTATTGGAAATATTAAAACGTTCTATCATCGAATTTAAAAACGTGACTTTAGAAGTTGATTTTAATCTCGTAAGAGGTCTTGATTATTATTCAAAAACAGTTTTCGAAATTGAACCATACAATAAAAGCGAAAAGTCTCAGTCAAGCATATTATCTGGCGGAAGATATGATAATTTAATCTCATATATTGGAGGACCAGACACTCCTGCTGCGGGTTTTGGGAGTGGGATTGAAAGAATATTGTTATCAATTGATGAAAATTTATTAGATAAAGATAATTTAACAGACCTGACTATCATTTCATTAACGAATGAAGCATGGATTGAATCTAACCTTATATGTAATAAACTTAGAAGTAGGAATATTGTTGTAGTAAATTCGTCTAGAGATAAAAGCCTTAAGTCCCAAATGAGGTATGCCAATCAGATAAAATCAAAATTTTTAATGGTTATAGGAGATAATGAAATTTCAAATAAAGAGATTGAATTAAAGGAATTATCAACTGGTAAAAATATAAAAACTAAACTTGAAATAGAAGAAATATATTCAAAATTAAAATCTAATGGATAAATCAGCACTAGATAAATTAAAAAAAATTGAAAGTAGATTCTTTGAAATTGAAAAATTGATGTCTGACCCAACAAACGCATCAGATGTTCCAAAAATTACTAAACTAGCTAAAGAGCATAGTGAATTGAAGAAAATTGTAAATCTCTACCAAAATATAAATGACAAATCTTCTCAACTAGAAGATTTAGAAATTATAATTAAAGAAGAAAATGATAGCGAATTAATTGATTTGGCAAAAGAAGATATTATGAGCCTTGAAAAAGAAATTGAGAATTTAAATAAAGATTTACAGGAACAATTAATCCCCAAAGATGTCAGAGATAAGGCTGATGCTATTGTCGAAGTGAGGGCTGGCACTGGTGGTGATGAAGCAAGTATTTTTGCTGGTGAAATCTTTAGAATGTACCAAAGGTTCACTGAACTACAAAATTGGTCTTTTAAGTTAGTAGACATCAATGACAATGGGTTAGGAGGCATTAAAGAAGTAACATTTGAAATTAATGGTTCCGGTGTTTTCAGAAAAATGAAACATGAAGCAGGGACTCATAGGGTTCAAAGGGTACCTTCAACTGAATCGCAAGGAAGAATACATACTTCGGCAGTTACAGTAGCGGTTTTACCCAGACTAGAAGATATTAATATATCTGTAAATCCAGAAGATATAAGGACAGATATTTTTCATTCCGGGGGAGCTGGCGGTCAAAATGTTAATAAAGTTGCTACAGCTGTAAGAATTACACATAACCCATCCGGATTAGTTGTAACATGCCAAAGAGAGAGGTCTCAATCTCAAAATAGATTAATTGCAATGGATTTATTAAAAGTCAGACTATGGGACCTTGAATACCAAAAACAGCAATCAGAACATAGTAAAAATAGGAAAGACCAAGTTGGTAGTGGTGATAGATCAGAAAAAATTAGAACATATAATTTTCCTCAAGGCAGAATTACGGACCACAGGATAAATGAATCAGTATATAATTTAGACGAATTTTTGAATGGGTCAATTGATACATTAATTGATAAGTTAATTCGAAATGAACAAATTAAAAAATTATCAGAAAATGAAGTTAATTGAATCTTATTTCTATCTATTTAATGAGATAAAGTTAATCACAAATAATAAAATCGAATCTGAAGCAGAAACAGAATTAATATTTGCGAGTCTAAAATTTAAGAAATATTTCGGTAAATCCTTTTATAAAATAGATATTTTTGGAAGGCATTCTGATTTAGTATTAAAGAAAGAAATTATTTCTCATTTTAATGAAATTTTAGAAATGAGAGCCAAGGGTATTCCTTTACAATATATTTTAGATGAAGCATGGTTTTATGGGCACAGATTTCATGTTTATGAAAATAATAATATAAAGTCATTAATTCCACGTAATGAAACGGAAATTATTGTTGAAAGTTTGATAAAAGAAATAAAAAACAATGAATCTAAAAATATTAAAGCAATAGATATTGGAACCGGTTCTTGTTGCATACCAATTTCAGTAGTCTTAAATACAAATAAAGATATTTATTTTGATGCAGTCGAACCTTATTCTTTTAATATCGCTAATAAAAATATTTCTGAATACGAATTAAATAGTCATATTAGCTTACATAAAATTGGCATAGATAAAGTTATTGATATTTTTAGACAAAAATATGATTATGTAACTGCAAATTTACCATATATATCTAAAAAAAATAAACTAACTGAATTAAAATTTGAACCAGAAGAAGCTCTTTATGCAAGTGATGATGGATTAGGTTATATAAAAAAACTAATTAAAATACTTCCTGAAATTATGAACAAAAATGGTTATGCATTTATTGAGATAGATCCAGGGCAAGCATATTACTTTAAATCACTGGATTGCTTTAATGTAGAAATAAAAAAAGATTTAAACAATTTAGATAGAACAGTTTTACTTAAACTTAAGTAAATATTATCTCTTAGTGAATTGTTGAGCTTTTCTTGCTCTTTTAAGGCCATACTTCTTACTTTCTTTAACCCTTGAGTCTCTTGTAAGAAGCCCCTTAACTTTTAGTCTCTTTCTAAAAGTTGGATCCATTTTAATTAATGCCCTTGATATGCCAAGTGATAAAGCGTCAGCTTGTCCAGAAATTCCTCCACCATGCGTTTTAGCAACAATTGAAACACTATTACTTACTTCTAATATTTCAAGAGGCCTTGTAGCAGATTTTTGCCAAATCTCAACAGGAATTGCTTCCTGAAGCGGTTTACCATTGACGGTCACGCCCCCAGGTTTATTTCCACTATACAACCTAACTCTTGCAATAGCAGATTTTCTTTTTCCTGTTCCATAAAAATATTTTTGAGATGACAATATAAACTCCTATTTATTAGTAATATTATTTTCAAAAGGATGTTTTTCGTCAGCGAACACTTTTAATCTCTTGACCATAACATCCCTAAGTTTATTTTTTGGCAACATCCCTTTAACAGCATTTATAATTACCTCTGAAGAGTTTTTTTCCATCATTTCTTCAAATTTAATCATCTTTTCACCGCCTGGATATCCGGAGTGCTTAAAATATTCTTTTTGAGTGCTCTTATTACCAGTAAGTTTAACTCCATTAGAATTTATAACTACAACATAATCTCCTGTAGCTAAATTTGGAGCATACCCAACCTTATCCTTACCCATAAGCTTCATAGCAATATCAGTAGCAACTCTACCTAATATTTGATCATTAGCATCTACAAGGTGCCAATCATGGCTAAGATCTTTTGAGCTTATTGAAATTTTATTAATATCTTTGTTTATCATAATTAATTTAATATATTTTTATATTTTATATTCGATAAGTATAAACCTTTTGAAGAAACAAGCAGATTATATTTACCTTTTGAAGGAAATTTAAAAGCTTTATTAATACTATCAAGATCTATTTTATTTTTCATTAATAGTATAATTGATCCCACAATTCTTCTAACTTGTTGATAAAGAAAGGATTTCGCAGAAATTTTTATTATTAGTTCCCTTCCAGATATATCATACTCAATAGAATTAATTTCTCTTACTGTATTGGCATTTTTAGGAAGTAATCTCCCTGTAAATGATAAAAAATTATGCTCACCTAGAAAAATTTTCTTAGCGCTTTCTAATACCCCTAAATCAAGATTCTCAGTTATGTGTTCATAATATTTATTTTCAATAGGAGATATTCTATTACCCAATATTATTTTATAGGTATATTCTCTTTCAACAGCATCCCTTCTCACGTCAAAATCTTTATTTGTTGTCTTGCATTTAAATACTCTGATATCTTCTGGCAAATAATGATTTAGAGTTTGAACCCAATCATCAGTATTTATATTTAAATTTGTTTCAAATTTTACAACTTGATTTGAAGCATGAACACCAGAATCTGTCCTGCTTGCAAATTCAGAAAAAACTTGATTTTTATGTATCTTTGATAATGATTCATCTAAAGCGCCTTGAACTGTTCTAGACTTGATTTGCTTCTGAGATCCTTTGAACATTGTCCCATCGTATTCAATTGCTGCAACTATATTATTCATCAGCACTCTCATCATTCTGAGGCTCAACTGAATTATCATCTAAAATTGATAATTCAACCATATGAGATGAATCACCTTTCCTAATTCCTAATTTGGTAATTCTTGTAAATCCACTATCTCTTTGTTCAAATTTTTTACCAATTACATTAAACAATTCATTTGTTACTTCAGTATTATTTACGAAAGAGTAAGCTTTTTTTCTATCGTTCTGAGAACCTTTTCTACTTAATGTAATAAGTTTTTCAATTTTTGGCTGGACTGCTTTTGCTTTAGCCATGGTTGTTCGAATTTTGCCACGTTTAATACATTCATTTACTAATATCCTGTAAAGTGCTTTTCTACTCCCAGTCTTCCTGCCTAATTTATATCCAGAAACTCGATGTCTCATTTTTGGGCATTTCCTTCTTCTTCAACTTGTTTGATATAAGGTTGTAATTTTTCTTCAAGTTCATCTAATGATTTTTGTCCAAAATTTTTCAACTTAAGCATTTCAGGTCCAATTGGGAATTCAATTATATCGCCTACTCTATTTAAGCCGCTTCTTTTCAAGCAATTGAAAGTTCTGCTTGATAAATCAAGACTTTCAACTAGGGTGTTGTAAACCTCAGCTGATACTCCTTTAGAGTCATTGCTTTCAACAACATTAGTAACTTCTTCAAGGTTTACAAATTGAAAGAATTTTTTCATTAATAAATCTGCACCATTTTTTACTGCATCAGAAGGTAAAATTGAACCGTCAGTCCAAATTTCAAGAGTTAATTTTTCTATATTTGTTTCATTTCCAATTCTTAAATCTTCAACAAAGTAATTTACTTTTCTAACAGGACTAAATATAGAGTCTACTGGCAAGAAACCAATTCCAAGGCTTTCTTGTGCAAACCTATCTGCAGGTACATACCCAACTCCATGCTCAACATTAAATTCAATTGATAATTTAGATGAGCTGCTATTCAATGTTGCTAAATAAAGTTCAGGATTAACTATTTCAAAATCTGCACTTGTCATTATATCTCCAGCAGTAATCTCCCCTTCACCTTTAACATCTAATCGCATTCTGCCTGATCTTTCTGACATAGCTTTCAATCTAATATTTTTTAAGTTAAGTATTAACTCTATTACTCCTTCTTTCATCCCGTCTATTGAAGAATATTCATGCTGGACACCATCAATTCTTACCCAAGTAATAGCTGCACCAGATAAGGAGTTTAATAATGTTCTTCTCATAGAATTACCAATAGTATCCCCCATTCCTTTAGGAAGTGGGCTAGCTATAATTTCAGCAAATTTTTCATTTTCTTCGTTAATTACAAATGATAATTCGGGTAACTTTTTTTCACTCATCTGCTCTTCAAATTCAGATGTTGTCGTTACACCAAATTGTTTTTCTATTTCTTCAGGCATCATTCCCATTTTATCTCCTTGAGTAATATTCAATTATTAATCTTGTTTGAATTCCTATTTCCATATCATCAGTTTCCGGTTTCGAAATAATATCGCCTGACCCATTATTCTTATCAGACTTTAACCAATCAGGAACATTTCTATCTTTCATTTCTTCATCTAGGCTCATAGTTTTAAACATTTCAGATTTTTTTGATTTTTCAGATATCTCAACTTTATCCCCATTTCTGACTAGATAGCTTGGAACATTTACTTTTCTACCATTTACAAGAAAATGTCCATGACTTACTAATTGCCTTGATTGAGCTCTAGACCTACCGAGACCAAGCCTGAAGACTACATTATCAAGTCGACTTTCAAGTAAAGAAAGTAGGTTTTCACCAGCTATCCCTTCCATTTTAGAAGCTTTATTAACATATCCACGAAATTGCTTTTCCATAACTCCATAAATTATTCTAGCTTTTTGTTTTTCCTTAAGTTGGATCCCATAATCGGATAGTCTTCTTGATGGAACATAAGTATTTTTTCTTAATCTATTTCTTTCTACAGAACATTTTCCAGATGGTTTTGAACAAAGTCTTTCTCCCATCCTGACACATTCTTTACAGCTTATATGAGTTTTAAGTTTCAATTAATTCTCCTCTATACTCTTCTTCTTTTAGGTGGCCTACAACCATTGTGGGGTATAGGAGTTACATCTTTAATGCTCAATACATTCAAACCAGAAGATTGTAATGCTCTTATAGCTGCTTCTCTTCCAGCACCAGGACCCTTAACAATTACATCTAGCTTATTTAATCCAATTTCTTCGGCTTTTTTTGCTAAACTCTCAGCAATCCTTTGCGCAGCAAAAGAAGTTGATTTCCTTGATCCTTTAAAACCTACAGAGCCAGCTCCACTTGAATAGAGGACATTTCCGGTTTCATCAGTGAGTGTAATAATTGTATTGTTAAAAGTCGCAGAAATATAAGCTTTACCTTTCTGTATAAATCTTTTTTCTTTTTTTCTTTGTCGTGTTTTTCTAGCCATATTAGTGTTTAGTTAGTTGTTTCTTTCCAGCAATTGCAATTTTCTTGCCTCTTTTAGTTCGTGCATTTGTCTTTGTTCTTTGTCCTCTAACAGGGAGTCCTCTTCTATGCCTATCACCTCTATAAGTTTTTATATCTCCTAATCTTTTAATATCGTCTCTGACAGATCTTCTTAAGTCCCCCTCTATTGGGTCTTCATGAGAATCTACAAGAGATCTTATTAAATTTAGTTTTTCTTCACTTAAATCTTTAACCCTTGGGTTATCAGAAACACCAGCTTTAGAAACTATTTTTTGGGCATTGGTTCTTCCAATGCCATAAATACTAGTAAGGGCAATCTCTATTCTTTTGTTGTCTGGTATATTTACACCTTTTACTACAGCCATAAGTTATCCTTGTTTCTGTTTACATTTAGGATTAGAGCAAATTACCATTACTGCTCTCCTCCTTCTAATTATTCTGCAATTATCGCATCTTTTTTTTACTGAAGATCTTACTTTCATATTATTTAAACCTATATGTTATTCTTCCTCTACTTAAATCATAAGGAGATAATTCTACTAAAACTCTGTCTCCTGGTATAACTCTTATAAAATTCATCCTTATTTTACCTGAAACATGAGCTAAAACCTCATGCCCGTTTGCTAATTCAATTTTAAAATTTGCATTTGGTAAAGCTTCCTTAACTGTCCCTTCTACTTCAATTGAGTCTTTCTTTGCCATAATTAACTTGTTAAAATCTCCGGTTTTGAATCAGTAATTAAAACTGTATTTTCAAAATGCGCAGATTTTGCACCATCAGATGTTACTACAGTCCACCCATCATCGCATAGTTTTGTTTCATCTTTGCCAAGATTTACCATTGGCTCAATGGCCAATGTCATACCTGGAACAAGTTTTGCTCCGGTGCCAGGTAAACCAAAATTTGGAACTTGAGGGGGCTCATGTAATGACCTCCCTATCCCGTGACCAGTATAATTTCTAACCAAACCATAACCTTTTGGAGTTATAAATTTTTCAACTGCATTACCTATATCTCCAACAAATTTACCATTTTCACACTCACCAATAGCTAAATTCAATGATTCCAAAGTATCTGATAATAGAACAATTTCTTTTTGAGTGCAATCTCCAACTGCAAATGTTTTTGCATGATCACTATTAAAACCAGAAACAATTACACCTGCATCGATGCTAATAATATCTCCATTTTTAAGTTTTCTATTAGAAGGGATCCCATGAACTATTTCTTCATTAATAGATACACATATAGTATTTGGAAAGTCATAAAGCCCTAAAAAAGCTGATTTTACATTATTTTTTTTAATTTCTTTTTTGCAAATATTATCAAGTTCAATTGTAGAAATTCCAGGCTCAATTGCCTTCTCCATCTTATTCATGATTTCAGCAATTATATTCCCTGCTTCTCTCATGTAAGAAATTTCTTTATCCGATTTAATCAGAATATTTGTTTTATTATTTAACATTAAATAACCTTTTCCCTTAATACATTTAAAATATTGTTATTGACACCTTCTAAAGCTTGGTCACCATTAATAGTCTCTAACAATTTTTTTTCACTATAGAAACCGAGCAAAGGCTCAGTTTGTTTTCTATAGACATTTAACCTATTTTTAATTAATTCAGGTTTATCATCATTTCTACCTCGATTTTGCAATCGTGAAATTATTTTATTATCTGAAATATCTAAATATATTACAGCCTTAATTATTGACCCTAAATCTTTAATTTTATTATCTAGTGATATGGCCTGATTAATTGTTCTCGGGAACCCGTCAAGAATAACGCCTTTGAATTGTAAATTTTTATTTTGAAGATCCTGAATAGATGAATTTACTAACTCTATTATCAGTGCATCAGGAACTAATTCACCTGAATTAACATAAGAGGTAGCTTGCTTACCTAATTCTGTATTATTTGAAATATTTTCTCTTAACAAGTCGCCTACGGAAATGTGTAGGTAATTAAGTTTTTCTGTCAATATTTCTGCTTGGGTGCCTTTACCTGATCCGGGCGGGCCTAAAAAAATTAACACTTCTATGGGCTTCATTCTTTCATAAACCCTTCATAATTTCTCATTAATAGTTGGGATTCAAGTTGCCTCATTGTGTCAAGTGCAACTCCTACCATAATTAATAAACTAGTACTGCCAATTATAGTTGATGCACCACCTACATTTGTTATTAATCCAGCTATAAATGGCATAACTGCTACACCTGCTAAAAACAGAGCGCCTCCCCAGGTTATTCTTACCATTACTTGGCTTAAATATGATTGTGTAGGAGACCCGGGCCTAATACCAGGAATAAATCCTCCATTTTTTTGGAGATTTTCTGCTATATTTTGTTGGTTAAAAGTAACAAGGGCATAAAAGAAAGTAAAAAGCATCACCATAATAAATACCAATACCCAATAAGTTGTATTTGCAGGACTAAGAAAATTTGTTATAAATTCTGCCGTTCTTGATCCAAATGAATTAGTAGAAGGGTCAACAAAATACCCACTTACGCTAGCAGGTAATATCAATAAAGAAAATGCGAAAATCAAAGGTATCATTCCAGCAGAATTTACTCTTAGCGGTATGAAAGAGCCTCCTGTCTGCCTGTACATTCTTCCACCCCTAAATACACTTCTTCCATACTGAACAGGTATTCTTCTCTGAGCTTCAGTAAAAACAACTATCAAATAAACAATTAGAAGGGCAATTATAACTAATAATGACAATTGAAAAAATTGATCTGATAGCAATGCACCTTGACCAATTATTGAAGGAAGTGAAGAAACTATTCCAGCAAATATAATTAAAGAAATACCATTTCCAATTCCTTTTTCAGTGACTAATTCACCGAGCCATACTAGGAATGCAGTGCCTGCGGTCATAGTCAATAAAATAGATGTAAACGAAACAAAGTTTCCTTGACCAAACCCAGAACCTTCAATAACTTGCCCACCAAATGAGCTTTGCAAAATACTAATTTGCCCCCAACCTTGAAGAAAGGCAATAGGAATCATTAAATAGTGAGTATATTGGTTTATTTTCTGTCTACCAAACTGACCTTCTTGGGAAAGCTCTTTTAAAGAAGGAATTACCGGAGTAATTACTTGCATTATGATAGACGCAGTTATGTAAGGGTATACACCAAGAGCAGCAATACTCAAATTTCTCAATGCTCCACCTGAAAATAAATCTAGAAATCCTAATATAGGCGCACTATCAAATGCTGCAGCTAATGCCTCTCTATCAACACCCGGGACAGGAACATGAGCTAAAAATCTAAAAACAACTAAAATTCCAAAAGTAAATAAAATTTTATTTCTCAGGTCAGGTATGCGCATAGCATCCATAACTGCAGATATTAAAGCTGGCACATTTGATTTATTTTCAGTATTAGTAGTCATTAATTATTTTTTTCAACATCTGAATTTTGTAAATTCAATAATTCTAGAGTACTTCCTGATTTTTTAATTTTTTCTTGGGCCGACTTTGTTACCGCATGAACTTTAAATTTTAAATTCTTTTTTAGTTCACCATTACCTAAAATTTTTACATTATCGTCTTTTTTACGAATAAGATTAAATTCAAATAATGACTCTGAATTAACTTCATCACCATCTTTAAATCTTAATTCTAAATCTGAAATGTTAACTATACTAAAATTTTTTTTAAATCTATTTTTAAAACCTCTCAAAAAAGGCAATCTTTTAACTAGAGGCAATTGACCTCCCTCAAAAAAGAGTGGCACGCCTCCACCTGACCTAGATTTTTGACCTTTTAAGCCACGGCCAGAGTATGTACCCTTGCTTCCATTTCCTCTTCCAACCCGAGTTCGTGATTTTCTTTTTTCAGATAACTTAAAATTACTCAACTTAGACATTTATTTAATCTCCGACACTTCAATTAGATGTTTAACTTTGTTTAACATACCTTCTATTGATGGATTCAAAGTTTTTTCTACTGACTTTCCAATCTTATTTAAACCAAGAGCTTTAATAGTTTCTCTTTGATTTTTTTTAGAACCAATTGAACTTTTAATTTGTTTTATTTTCACTTTCATTTTTTTCTACATTCTTAGGTTTGTCATTTTTTTCTACATCCTTAGGTTTATTAACCATTTCCATGCTTTTCAATGCTTTCATAGTTGCCTTAACAACATTAAATACATTATTAGAGCCATGTATTTTAGAGATAACATCTTTAATTCCTGCCACTTCCATAACTGCCCTGACTCCACCTCCTGCTATAATTCCAGTACCTTGAGCAGCCGGTTTAATCATTACTTTTGATGCACCAAATTTTGCAACAACTTCATGGGGTACAGTTGTACCTTTAATATTAATACTTTCTAGTTCTTTTTTTGCTGTACTAACAGCTTTCCTAACTGCATCAGGAACTGCTGCTGCCTTTCCAGACGAATAACCAACTTTTCCCTTTTCGTCACCAATGACAACAAATGCAGCAAAAGACAGGTTTCTTCCACCTTTTACAACTTTCGAAACTCTTCTAACACTAACAACTTTTTCTATATAAGGACTTTTTTCTTCATCTCTCCTGCCCCTGCCTCTTGGCCCCCTACTTCTATTTGTGTTTGTTTGAGAAACCATTAAAACTCCAATCCATTTTCTCTTGCACCTTCAGCTAAGGCTTTCACTCTTCCGTGATATTTATAGCCCCCCCTGTCAAATACAACTTTTTTAATACCAGACTTTTTACATTTATTTGAGATAATTAGGCCAACTTTGTAAGCATCAAAATTTTTTGTAGATAATTCTGATTTATTTTCAGTTTTATCGTTTACTACTTCGCTGTCTTTACTGCAACAAGAAGCTAATGTTTTATTATCAATATCATTAATTATTTGAGCATATATAAATTTATTACTTCTAAAAATCGAAAGTCTTGGAGATTCAAGAGTTCCAGAGATTTTTTTTCTGACTCTTATATGTCTAATTTTTCTTTTACTTGTACTCATTGATCCCATTACCCTTCACCACCAACAGCAGTCTTGCCTGCCTTTCTTCGTATTATTTCATCTCGATATTTAACACCATTTCCAGTATATGGATTTGGTTTTCTTAATTTTCTTATTCTTGCAGCCTGCTCACCTACGGTTTGCTTATTAGAGCCTTTAACAAATACAATATTTTGATTTTCTTCAGTAAGTTCATTGGTGCCTATTGGCTCAACAATCACAGTGTGGCTAAATCCAAGACTAAATTCAAGACCACTACCTTTCTTATTAGCTCTATACCCAGTGCCTAGAATATCTAAAATTATTTCAAATCCTGTGCTGACACCAACAACACAATTATTTAAAAGACTTCTCGTTAATCCATGAAAGGCTTTCACTTCAGGCTCATCACTGTTTCTTTCACAAATAATTTTATTTTCTTTTGAAATCACTTTAATTGTGTTGTGAACAACAATTTTTTCTTCGCCCTTGGGACCTTTAACGATTACATCTTGCCCTTTGATGTCGACTGACACTCCGTTTGGTATATCTATTGGTAATTTTCCTATTCTTGACATAACTATCCTTTATCTACCACATGTAGCAGATTATTTCTCCTCCAAGACCTTTCTTGTATGCTTCTTTAGAAGTCATAACTCCTTTAGAAGTTGAAATTACAGCCACAGCAAGTCCACCCATATACATAGGTATTTCACCTTTTTTTGAATACGATCTCAACCCAGGAGAACTTACTCTAGTAACACCTTTGATGGCTGAATTGTTATCGGAGTCATATTTCAAATCAATAGTAGTAAAAGATTTTTTATTATCAATACGAGAAGTAAAATTAGATATATAACCCTCTTTTTTCATAACGGCTAAAACAGAAGTTTTCATTTTAGATGATGGCAGATCAACATTATCTTTCTTTGTTGCAACAGCATTACGAATTCTTGTTAACATATCTGCAATAGGGTCAGTTATCATAAACTTGCCTTCCTTATCCCAGGAAATTCTCCAAGTAGGGCCTTTTCCCTAAATTTTATTCTAGATAAACCAACAAACCCAACATATCCTCTAGACCTTCCAGTTAAACTACACCTATTTCTATGCCGATTGGGATTTGAATTTTTTGGCAATTTACTTAAAGCTAACCTAGCCTCTCTTCTTTTTTCAATAGGAATAGAAGCATCGTTCCAGACAGAAAGTAATTCGGCTCTTTTTGATGAATATTTTTCAATTATTCTCT
Organism: Chloroflexota bacterium; assembly: GCA_013911545.1. Classification (GTDB taxonomy): domain Bacteria; phylum Chloroflexota; class Dehalococcoidia; order Lucifugimonadales; family Lucifugimonadaceae. The sequence continues at coordinate 20,524 of JACETA010000001.1, forward strand.
CTACTCTTTTTTCTCTAGCTATCTTTGCTTTTCTAGCCATTTTTTACCTCCATAAAAGGCATACCTAATAATTGCAATAATTTGTATCCTTCTTGATCAGTTTTTGCAGATGTTGCAATTGTAATTTGAAAACTTCTTATTTTATCGACTTTACCATAGTCAATTTCTGGAAAAATAATATGTTCCCTAATGCCAAGGTTATAATTTCCATTACCATCAAAACTATTTGCAGAAATACCTCTAAAATCTCTAATTCTTGGTAAAGAAAGATTAACTAATCTATCCCAAAAATCCCACATCCTTTTAGATCTTAATGTTACTTTAATACCTACTCTCATACCTTCTCTAAGATTAAAATTTGCAATTGAAATTTTGGCTTTGGTAACAACAGGTTTTTGGCCAGTAATCATGGTTAAATCTCCAACCATAGATTCAATAGCATTTTTGTTAGTCAATGATTCACCCATGCCGACATTAACTGCAATTTTTTGCATTTTTGGGATTTCCATTTGGTTCTTATATCCAAATTCTTCAGTTAACTTAGCTTTCACTTCATTCAGGTAAACTGACTGCATTCCCGGCATATTATTTTTAACTGCTTCTTTCATTTATTTTTTTTCACTTTTCTTGGATTCAACTATTACTCTCGATGAAGTTCCATCTTTTAGTTTTTCAATTTTTACTCTTCCACTTTTTCCAGAATCAGAGTCTTTAAAAATTAAATTAGAAACATGAACTGGCAACTCTTTTTGAACAAATCCTGTTTCTTTGGCGCCAGCCCCTGCTTTAACGTGTCTTGTTGCAATATTTATTCCCTCAACAATTGCCGAGTTCTTCAAAACTAAAATTACCTTACCTTCTTTGCCTTTATCCTTGCCGGTTTTAATTATGACCGTATCATTTTTCTTGATTCTAGTTGCCATTACAGTACCTCCGGAGCCAAGGAAACTATTCTCATAAATTCTTTGTCTCGTAATTCTCTTGCAACAGGGCCAAATATTCTTGTTCCTCTTGGGTTTTTTCCTTCACCAATTATTACTGCAGCATTGTCATCAAATCTAATATATGAACCATCTATTCTCCTAACCTCTTTTCTGGTCCTTACGATCACAGCTTTAACAACTTCGTGCATTTTTACATTTCCGCCAGGAGTTGCATCCTTTACAGCAGCAGTAATGACATCTCCTACAGATGCAGATCTTCTATAACTACCACCATCAACGTGAATACACATAATTTCTTTTGCTCCTGAGTTATCAGTTACTATTAGTCTTGTTTGCGGTTGTATCATTAACTATCTTCCTTATCTAGCGAAACAGGAATATTATCACTTATCTCTTGTATTTTAAATAATCTCCACCTTTTTAATTTAGAAATAGGTCTTGAGCTTGTAATTTGAACGATATCGCCTTCTTTTGCATTGTTATCTGGATCATGCACTATATATTTTTTTGATCTCTTTATAGTCTTACCTTTATAGCGAGTTTTTGCTCTACTTGAAACCGAAACAATTATAGTCTTTTCTGCTTTATCACTTACAACAATACCATCTAAGATTTTTTTAATTTGCGTCATTATTTTCACCTTTCAAAAACCTTAACTCAGTAAGTCTTGTTTCTAATCTTGCTATATCCTTTTTAATTTTATTAATTTGGGTTGTATCAGATAATTGCATACTTGCTTTTTTAAATCTTAAATCCATGTGCTCTTTACGCGTTTCTTTTAATTTAGATAGTAATTCTTCAAGATTAAATTTTCTTATTTCTGTCATATCCATTAGAACTGCTCACTTCTAGCAACGATTTTAGTCTTTAATGACAATTTATGTGAAGCAAGTCTTAGCGCTTCTCTTGATAAATCATCTGGCAAATCAGCAAGTTCAAATAATATCTTTCCAGAATTTACTGGCGCTACCCAATATTCAACAGCACCTTTACCTTTACCCATTCTTGTTTCAGCTGGCCTAGCTGATACTGGCTTATCAGGAAAAACTCTTATCCACATTTGACCGCCTCGTTTAACGTGCCCAACTATTGCTTTTCGCGCGGCTTCTATTTGCCTAGCAGTTATCCATCCAGATTCAAGAGTTTTTAATCCATAATCACCAAAATTAATTTTACTCCCTCTAATTCTGGCTCCTTTAACAACCCCTCTAAACTGTTTCCTGAATTTTGGCCTTTTAGGTTGCAACATAATTAATTATCCTGTCCTTCAGAAGTTGATTTTTTACTAACAGGTTTTTTAGCTGCAGGTTTTTTAGCTGCAGGTTTTTTAGCTGCAGGTTTTTTAGCTGCAGGTTTTTTAGCTGCAGTTTTTGCAGTAGTAGCCTTTTTAGTTGCAGGTTTTGCAGTAGTAGCCTTTTTAGCAGTAGTAGCCTTTTTAGCAGTAGTTTTTTTAGCTGCAGGTTTTGAATCTGCAGGTTCTTTTGCATTAACTTCACTCTTAGTAGAAGAGGTATCTTTATTATCTAAAATTTCTCTAATTGGGGCAGATTTACTTGGTACTTTCTCACTAGAATCTTTAGAGGAATCTTGCTGGTTAGACACTTCAATGATCTCTTTGTTTTGAGAAACACTTTCCTCTAATCTTTGAATAGCACGATCAGACAAACCTTTATCAATAGCACCAACTTCTCCGTTATATATCCAAACTTTTACTCCTATTATTCCGTAAGTTGTTTTTGCTTCGGCAATAGCATAATCAATTTCAGCTCTTAATGTGTGCAAAGGAACCCTTCCTTCAATCATCTTGTCTGACCTAGCTATGTCTGCGCCACCAAGCCTTCCGGAGATTAATATCTTAATGCCTTGTGCACCGTTTTGAATACATCTATTCCCAACTTGTCGCATAGCTCTTTTTATAGCCACTCTTCTTTCAATTTGTTCTGCAATATTTTGTGCCACTAGTTTTGCGTTTAAGTCAGGTTGTCTAATTTCAGTAATAGAAATATTTGCTTTTTTTGAAGTGATTTCCTCAATTGAATTTCTTAATTTATCGACATTTGATCCACCCCTCCCAATTACTATTCCTGGTCTTGAAGTATGAATATTAATAGCTAAATCTTCAGAATTCCTTTGTATTTGTATATGAGAAATACCTGAAGATGAACCTAAACTAGATTGAATATGTTCCCTAATATTGTGATCTTCTAGTACTTGAGTTCGATAATTCTTCGGATTAACACCAAACCAATGAGATATCCAGTCTCTTGTAGTGCCAAGTCTAAATCCTATAGGATGAGTTTTTTGACCCATTATTCTTCTCCCTCAACAAAGTTTTCATCTTTAAGTTCAACATAAATGTGTGATTGTGGCCTATTAAAAGTACCGGCTCTACCTCTTGCTCTAGCCCTCCACCTTCTTATTGTTGTGGATTTGTCGGCATAAATAGTAGAAATTATTAACTCTTCTTTCACTCCATATTGTGTACTTTCAGCATTTGCAATAGCAGATTTAATAAGCTCAATCAGTGTTTCAGATGAACTAGAATTCATAAATGAAAGTATATCCAATGCATCAACAGCCTTTTTCCCTCTTACAAGATTTACGTAAGGCCTAAGCTTTTTTACGGAAATACCTATATTCTTTGTTTTCGCTTTTACTGTCATTTACCCTAACCTATCTGATTTTGAGGAATGCCCCTTAAATACTCTTGTAGGTGAAAATTCACCTAATTTATGCCCAATCATATTTTCAGTTATAAAAACTGGAACATGTTTACGGCCGTTATGGACACCAATTGTCAAATTTAACATTTCTTCAACAATTGTAGAAGACCTAGACCAGGTATTAATAATTTGATTGGATTTTGCTTCATTTTTAACTTTTAAAATTTTCTTTAAAAGTTTTGAGTCAACAAATGGCCCTTTTTTAATTGATCTTGACATACTATTTCTGATATCTCCTTCTTAAAATTAACTTATCACTTTGTTTAGTTTTTCTAGTTCTTTTACCTAGGGCTGGCTTACCCCATGGGGTTTTAGGGTGCTTCATCCCGATACCTGTTTTTCCTTCACCACCTCCATGAGGATGGTCATTTGGATTCATAACTAATCCTCTTACTGTTGGCCTTCTTCCACGATGCACACTTCTTCCAGCCTTCCCTAATTTTTGATTCTTATGGTCAAGATTTCCAACCTGACCAACTGTAGCTTTACAATTTTCTAAAATTCTTCTTACTTCTCCAGAGGGCATTCTCAATAATACGTATCCAAACTCGTGAGCCATTACTTGCACAACTGTACCAGCACTTCTAGCTATTACTGCGCCCTTTCCAGGACTTGCTTCAACGTTATGAACTAAATAACCAACTGGAATTGATTTAAGAGGAAGTGAATTACCAACTTTGATTTCAGAATCTTCACCACTCATTACTTTTTCTCCAACTTGCAATCCGTCAGGAGCAATCATATAAAATTTTCTTCCGTCAGTGGACTTTACAAGAGCAATTCTTGCGCTTCTATTTGGGTCATATTCTATAGAAAAAACTGTACCTTCTGCACCTTCAATAGACCTTTTGAAGTCTATTATTCGATACCTTTTCTTATGGCCTCCACCTCTATGACGAACAGTTATTCTTCCAGTATTATTTCTACCAGCTTTCTGTTTCATGGGAGCCAAAAGAGATTTTTCAGGCTTTGATCGAGTTATTTCATCAAAATCTGCAGATATTCTTGATCTTTGACCATCAGATGTTGGTTTATATGTTTTCATTAAGTTCCCTCGGTAATATTGATAGTATCTCCAGCAATTAAAGAAACAATTGCTTTTTTATAGGTAGGAGTTATTAATCTGTTTCTTCCAAATGTTTTTGGCTTTCCTTTTTTAACAATGATATTTACTGAAGATACTTTAACTTCAAAAAGTTCTTCAACAGCTTTTTTAACTGATAATTTGTTAGCATATTTAGAAATTTTAAATGTGTACTTTCCTGATTCTTGCAATAATGTGCTTTTTTCAGTTACTACTGGAGACAGTATTATGTCACTTAAGGAATTAAATTTCATTTTTTAACCTTCTTTTGTTTACCCCATACTTCTTCTATTTTATTAAAGCCCTGTTCAGTTATAACAAGATGATTAGAATTTAAAACATCATATGTATTTATTAAATCAGCTTGAATTGTTTTGACATAAGGAATATTTGAAGACGATTTAAGAATATTTTCATTAATTTCAGATTTTTCAAGAAGTACAGAGCTTTTCTTGGGTAAATTAAGATCACTAATCATTCCATTTAAATTTTTAGTACTAATATTTTTAATATCAAAATTATTAATAAAAGTTATAGTGCCCTCTCTCATTTTTTCAGATAAAGCCATTCTGATAGACGCTTTCTTAACTTTTTTTAAGATCTTTTTTTTATGTGATCTTGGATGAGGACCATGAGCAACGCTATTGCCTAAAACATGAGAAGACCTACTACCCACTCTTGCCCTTCCAGCCCCTTTTTGATTTCTTAATTTTGCTGTTGAATAGCTCGCATCTCTTCTTCTAAGTGTATTGCTTGTACCCTGCCTTTTATTGCTAAGCAATGCAACAATTACTTGGTGAACTAAAGAATCATTATAAGGCTGCTTCCAAACATGATCAGAAGCAGAAATTTTTTTTAGAACATCACCTTTAATACTTTTTAGTTCAACTTGCATAATTTTCCTTCATAACAATTACTGTTTTTGAATTTGCACCTGGAACTGAACCTTTAACTTCAATTATATTTTTTTCAGTATCAACTTTTACAATTTTTAAACCTTTTTGGCTAACTTTTACATCACCCATATGTCCAGACATTTTAGTTCCCTTCCATACTCTTCCAGGAGAGCTACCTGCCCCAATTGAACCAGGGGCTCTGTGCCTATCTGACTGACCATGTGTTTTTGGGCCACCTTTGAAATTGTATCTTTTAACTGTTCCAGCAAAGCCTTTACCTTTGGATACCCCCTGAACAATAACTTTTTCACCGACCTGAAATATGCTGCAGTCAAAAGATTGACCTACTTCAATAGAATCGACATCACCTGTGGAAACTTCTTTTAATATATTGAATTGACTTTCACTTCTTTTTTGGTGACCAAGTTGCGGTTTATTTAAATTATTTTTTTCTTCAAATCCTATTTGAACAGATTCATATCCATCTCTTTTTGATGTCTTAACTTGAATTACTTTGCAGGGACCTAATTCTATGACTGTCACAGGAATAGCTAATCCTTTTTTTTCATCAAAAGAAGTGGTCATATTTAATTTCTTTCCAATTAACCCATTTATCATTTAATCTAACCTCATTTTAATATCTACACCAGCAGGAACATTTAGCCTAGTAAGGGAATCAATTGTTTTTGAACCAGGGTCAACAATATCAATTATTCTTTTGTGGATTCTTAGTTCAAAATGTTCTCGAGATTTTTTATTAACATGTGGTGACCTTAGTACACAAAATCTTCTAATGCTTGTTGGCATTGGTATTGGGCCAGCAACTGCTGCACCTGTTCTCTCAGCTGCTTCCAAAATTTGTTGAGCGGACAAATCTAATACTCTATGATCGTATGCTTTCAAAGTAATTCTTATTGCTTGATTAGACATCTATTTATCCTTCATTGGTGCCGGGGCATAGTGATCAAGTTCTTGAGTAAAACTAGCCCTGCCTGTTGTATTTGATCTTAAAATTGTTGCATACTGAAAAGTCTCAGCTAAAGGCACATGGGCTTTAACAATTTGCAATCCAGTCTGAGGCTCCATTGATTGGACTTGGGCTCTCCTACTTTGTAAGTCCCCTAACACGTCCCCTAGAAATTCTTCCGGAGTTACAACTTCCATAAGCATTACTGGTTCTAATATAAATGGGCTTGCCTTTTGGCATGCTTCTTTAAATGCCATAGATGAGGCAATTTTAAATGCTACTTCAGAAGAATCGACTTCATGATGAGAACCGTCAATAAGTATTGCTTTAATATCAACAACAGGATGACCAGCAACAACACCTGATTGAGCAGCCTCTTTAAAACCTTGTTCAACTGGGCCAAAATATTCAGTAGGCAACGTTGCTCCAGTTATTTCTGATTCAAAAACAAGACCAGATCCTGCTTCTAATGGCTCAATTCTAAGAGTTACATCACCGAATTGACCTCTTCCACCAGACTGTCTAATAAATTTTCCTTGAGCTGCAGCTGTTTTTCTTACTGTCTCTCTGTAAGCTACTTTTGGAGCGCCTACATTTGCTTCAACTTTAAATTCTCTTTTAATTCTTTCAACAATTACATCTAAATGTAGTTCACCCATTCCAGCCAAAACCATTTGCCCGCTTTCTTGATCGGTATTAAATTTTAGAGTCGGGTCTTCATCAACTAGCTTAGTGACAGCTATATCCATTTTATCTTGGTCAGCTTTACTCTTGGCTTCTATTGCTACTGACAATACAGGATCTGGGAATGTCATCGATTCCAGCAAAATTCTATTATTTGGGTCACTTAATGTATGTGCAGTTGATATTTCTTTTAACCCAACTACAGCCACTATATCACCAGCTTTAGCAGTTTGAATTTCTTCTCTATCTTCAGCATGCATTTTTAAAAGCCTGCCAATCCTTTGCTGTTTATTAATAGTGGTGTTAAAAATTTTATCTCCTGCATTTACTGTGCCAGAATAAACTCTCATGTAACATAATCTACCAACATGTTCATCGGTTACAACTTTAAATACTAATCCAGAGAAAGGTTCGGAATTGCTTAGCTCTCTTTTTAATAAACCACTCCCTTCAATATCTGTACCTTCTACTGCGGGCAAATCGTTTGGAGATGGCAGGTAATCACAAACTGCATCAAGCAAATGATGAACACCTTTATGTTTTAGTGCAGATCCACAAAATACAGGACATATTTTTAATTCTAAAGTTGCTTTTCGAGTTGCTTTTTTAATCTCATCAATACCAATTTCCTGATCCTCTAAAAATTTCTCCATAACATCGTCATCCGTTTCTGCGATCTTTTCAATCATTTCTTGTCTAGCTTCTTCAGCCTTTGAAAGCATTTCAGAAGGAATCTCTATTTCTTTAGGTTCAGTTGGATTTGTTCCTTCATCATAAACATATGCTTTCATCTCAAGAAGATCTATTAAGCCTCTATATTCCGCTTCAGCGCCAATAGGAAGTTGCATAATTACAGGGTTCGCTTTTAACTTATCTACAATTGTACCAACAGCAAATTCGAAATCTGCACCAAGCCTATCCATTTTATTAATAAAACATAATCTTGGAACATTGTGTTTGTCTGCTTGCCTCCATACTGTTTCAGACTGTGGCTGAACACCTGAAACTGATTCAAATACTACTACTGCCCCATCAAGTACTCTCAAGCTTCTTTCTACTTCGGCAGTAAAATCTACGTGACCTGGAGTATCAATAATATTAATGTCATAATCTTTCCATGATGCTGCTGTGGCAGCTGAACCAATTGTTATGCCTCTCTCTTTTTCAAGTTCCATAAAATCCATTACTGCAGTGCCATCATCAATCGAACCAATTTTATAAGTAGTTCCTGTAAAAAAAAGAACTCTTTCAGTTACAGTTGTTTTTCCAGCATCAATGTGAGCTATAAAACCAATATTTCTTAATTTTTGTAAATCAGCCATTTAAATCACCATCTGTAATGAGCAAAAGCTCTATTTGCTTCTGCCATTCTGTGCGTATCTTCTTTTTTCTTAACTGCTATACCTTCTCCATTAGATGCATCTAAGATTTCTTGGTATAATTTTCTTCTTATCGACATACCAGATCTTGATCTCGCAGCATCAACAAGCCAACGTATCCCCAAGGATAATCTTCTTGCCGGTTTGACCTCTACAGGAACTTGATATGTTGCACCACCAACCCTTCTAGGTTTTACTTCAACGGTTGGCATGACATTTTTTAGTGCCAAATCAAATATTTCTTTTCCAGGTTTACTAGTTTTCTGTTCTAATTCATCAATAACTTTATATAAGATTCCTTGAACAACTGATTTGTTTCCGCCATTCATTAATTTGTTTGTAAATCTTACAATTTCAGTACTATTGTATTTAGGGTCTGGTGCAACTATTCTTTTTTCTGCTCTTCTTCTTCTAGACATTATAATTGCACCTTAGTTTATTTAGAGGATGGTTTTGCTGTTCCGTATTTACTTCTACCTTGAAGTCTACCTTGAACACCTTCAGTATCGAGGGACCCCCGAATAATGTGATATCTAACACCAGGCAGATCTGGGACTCTTCCGCCCCTTAGCAACACTACCGAGTGTTCTTGTAAATTATGGCCTTCGCCAGGAATGTAAGCAGTAACTTCCATTCCATTTGTAAGCCTTACTCTTGCGACTTTTCTTAAAGCTGAATTAGGTTTTTTAGGAGTCACTGTTCTAACCTGCAAACAAACACCTCTTTTTTGGGGGCTATTTGTGCTTGAATTCATTCTGTTTTCTAATGAATTATAATTAAAACCTAATGCAGGTGTGTTTGACTTCTTTGAAGGAGTCCTTCTTCTTTTTCTAACTAATTGATTTATTGTTGGCATATTTACTTATTTTTTAAAATTAATTTTTTCATAGATCATTCAACTTAAAATGAACCGCAATGTGGGAGTATATATTTGAATGGAGTTAACGTCAACGACTTTTGTACAAAAATAAATAAAATTTTTGCAAATTACTCAAAATTTATAAATTTTCTTAATTTATAGCAAAAAATTCAATAAAATATTAATATATTTTTTTAGCATTTCTTTGAAAGGCATTGAAATTGGTAACCGAGAAAAAAAAGATAATTGGTGTAGGGCTTAGCACGACAAAGTCAAATGAGTTGAGTTCAAAATTTTTGACTTCAAATTTTATTTTAGAGCAAATTAAAGATATTGAAAATTTAACAGATAATGAAAATGACGAAATAATTTTAATATCTGGCGAAGATTTAAATCTAGATTTATTTAAAGAAAATCTTAAAAAAGCTGAAAAAAATGATAAAAAAGTTATTGCTTTAATGCCTTTAAAAGATATGGATTTGCTTATTTCAAACTTTTCTAGGCCCTTTTTTGATTTTTGCTTGCCTCCACATGACGTTAATGAAATATTTTTAAGGATCATTAATGTTATGACTAAATCTTCACAAAGCGAAAGAGAATTAATTTCAATAGGCCCTTTAACAATTAATCAGGAGAGTTATGAGGTAACATTGGATGCTGAAAAGATTGACCTAACTTTTAAAGAGTACGAACTATTAAAGTATTTAGCTCTAAAGCCTGGAAGAGTTTTTTCAAGGGAGTCCCTCTTACACAGTGTTTGGGAATATGATTATTACGGTGGAACAAGAACAGTTGATGTGCATATAAGAAGACTTAGAAGTAAGATAAATAATTTAAAATATAATTTTATTGAAACAGTGTGGAATGTTGGGTACAGATTTAAAATAACTAATGAAAAAACAAGCATATAATTAACATGAGAAAAAATAATCAAGAATCTATTAATTACGTACTTAATCAGGCAAGCGAAAACAAAGTTAAGTTTATAAGACTTTGGTTTACAGACTTATTTGGGAACATCAAAGGATTTGGAATTACAGACTATGAATTTGAAAAAGTCCTTAATGAAGGAATGAGTTTTGATGGATCATCAATATTTGGATCTGAAAGATCTAATGAAACAGAAATGATAGCTTTCCCTGACCCTACAACATTTCAAATCCTACCATGGAGACCAGATGAACCTTCTGTTGCTAAAATAAATTGCGATATTTTAAATAAGGATGGCATCCCTTCGAATTTTGATAGTCGATATATTTTAAAAAGTAAAGTTGAAGAACTTATAAATAATGGGCTCAATTTTTATGTAGCTCCTGAAATAGAATATTACTATTTAGAAAGCTCCGAATCCATGGATCCAATAGATGAAAAAACATATTTTGATCAAATTGGAATACACGGAGATTTGGGTTCTGATTTAAGACGAAATACTGTTCTTGGTCTTGAAAAAATGGGGATACCAATTCAAAAGTTCCACCATGAAGTGTCTCCCGGGCAACAAGAAATAAGCTTAAGGTATAGTGATTCAGTTACCATGGCAGACAGTTTTCAAACTTTTAAAATTATTGTTAAAGAGATTGCTATGCTTTCTAATGTATTTGCTACATTTATGCCAAAACCCTTTGAAGATTTTGAAGGAAATGGGATGCATTTGCACATCTCATTGTTTAAAGACGATAAAAATCTTTTTGCTCAAAATTCTTCTCAGTCAGGCATATCTAAGGAAGGAGAATTTTTTACAGCCGGCCTTCTAGAACATATTAAGGATTTTATGATAATTTCAAATCAATGGGTAAATTCTTATAAAAGACTGGTTTCAAAAAATGAATCACCATCTCATATTAGTTGGTCAAATTATCCGAATAATTTTAATTCAATTACAATTCCTAAAATTAGAAAAGGCAGTGAAGATTCGTCAAGAATTGAATTTAGGCTTCCTGATCCAGGTTGTAATCCATATCTTACATTTGCTTCAATTATTACTGCGGGCCTTAATGGCATGAAAAATAAATATAAATTAGAAAAACCAACTCTTAATGAAGAGGATCTTAAAAATGAACATATTCTTCCTTCTAATTTAGGAATTACATTAGAGCAATCTAAAAATAATGCTTTTCTAAAAGACGTGTTGTCAGAAGAAGTTCTTGAAATATATTTGAAAGGCAAGGAAACTGAATGGAATGCTTATTCAAGATTTATAACCGAATTTGAGTTAAATAATTGGTTAAATCTATAATAATTTAGATGATACTTAATATATAATTTAACAAAAATTTAACATTTTAAACAATTCTTTTTTTAAAATAAGCCATTAATTTGATAATTATATAATAGGGAATGTTAAAACTTAATTTATGCCGTACATGAATAGTAAAAAGATAAAACGAAATTTTAATCTATTAGAATCATCTGGTTCTTATGATCCAAAATTGGAACGCGATGCATGTGGAGTTGGATTAGTAGCCAAAATAACTGGTGAAGCAACTCATGATATTGTTACGAAAAGCTTGCAAGCGTTATGTAACCTTGAGCATCGAGGTGCATCAGGCGCAGATCCTGAAACTGGTGATGGAGCAGGGATTTTAATTCAAATTCCTCATGAATTCCTAGAAATTGAAGCTGAAAAAATAAACCTTCAATTAACTAAAGGTAACTATGGAACAGGTATTATTTTTTGTGGAAGCACACTAGAACATCAAAAAGAAATTAAACGTATATTTGAAAAATGCACATCTGACTTAAACCTAGATGTATTAGGATGGAGGGATGTGCCAACAGTACCAAAAAAAATTGGAAAATCGGCGAGAGAAATAATGCCTCAAATTCAGCAAGTATTTGTTGGTAAAATTGATAACACTAAAATAGAAAATATTGAACAAAATTTATATTTAGTCAGAAAAAAATTTGAAAAAGTTATATCTAAAGTGTTTGACAATGATACCTCTCAGCTAATTTATGCTTGCAGTCTCTCGAGTACAAAAATTGTCTACAAAGGTCTCCTTACTTCGGAGCAAGTAAGAGAATTTTATTTGGATCTTCAGAATCCTAAAGTAAAAAGTAGTTTTGGGTTAGTTCATTCCCGTTTTAGTACAAATACTCTAGGAGACTGGAAACTTGCTCACCCTTACAGATTTGTAGCTCATAATGGTGAGATAAATACTGTAAGAGGTAACAGAAATTGGATGAGCTCAAGAGAACCCATACTTAATTCAGTGAATTATGGAAAAAATATAGGCGAATTGTCCCCAATAACAAATCAAAATGATAGCGACACAGCATCTTTCGATAATGTTTTTGAATTATTAAATTTAGGGGGAAGAAATCTTGAGCACACTATGGCGATGATGATGCCTGCGGCATGGGATGGAAATGAAACTATGAGCCAAGAATTAAAAGATTTTTATAAATTTCATAGTATTCTTATGGAACCATGGGATGGCCCTGCACTAGTTGTTTGCACAGACGGGAAAAAAGTTGGTGCAATTCTTGACAGGAATGGACTGAGACCATTTAGGTATACAGTAACTAAAGATGGAACTTTAATTATGGGCTCAGAATCTGGACTAGTTGAAGTTGATGAAAGTGAAATTGAATACCGCGAAAGACTAAGACCTGGACGAATGTTCTTAATAGACTTTGAAGAAGGCAGGATTGTTAATGATGAAGAAATTAAAGATTCTCTTGCAAGTTTTAATCCATATTCAGAATGGTTAAATAATAACAGCATCAAAAGTTCATCGCTAAAATTAATTGAAGCTCAACAAGCTAAAATCCCATTAATAAATATGCAGCAAGTTTTTGGTTATACCCAAGAAGATTTAAAATATTTAATTGAACCTATGTCTAAATCTTCAAAAGATCCTGTGGGGTCAATGGGTAACGATGCACCAATTTCAGTATTATCAAAAAAACCCCAAAATTTATTCACCTATTTTAAACAAATGTTTGCTCAAGTTTCCAATCCTCCTCTTGACGCATTAAGAGAAAAATTAGTAACACAAATTTCACTTCCATTAGGTAGAAGGTATAATTTATTGGAAGAAAATGAAAAACAAAGCTCTATATTATTTTTAGATAAGCCAATACTCTCAAATGATTTAATGTCTTCTATTAAGAAAATTAATAAAGAAGGAGTTAAGCCAAAAGTCATTTCTACTCTTATTAAATTAGATAGCAATAATGATTTTGATTTAAAGAAAAGTATTGAGAATTTAAGAGCTGAATGTAAAAAGGCTATTGAAAGTGACCATAGCATATTAATACTATCTGATAGGAATTTAAAAAAGGGTTATATACCTATACCAAGCTTATTGGCACTATCATCTGTTCATCATTTCTTAATAAAAGAAGGTATTAGATCTGGTGCAGATTTAATCGTTGAATCAGGTGAACCAAGGGAGGTTCATCATTTTTGCGCTCTTTTCGGTTATGGAGCATCTGGGGTTAATCCTTATTTAGCGCTAGAAACTGTCTTAAATAATTCAGATAATGATAAGAATGCTGCTGATAATTATATTAAATCTGCTGAATACGGTTTATTAAAAGTGATGTCAAAAATGGGTATCTCAACTTTACAAGGATATCAAGGAGCTCAAATTTTTGAATCCCTCGGATTATCCAAGGAATTTGTGGATGAGTACTTTACTTGGACAGCAAACAAAATTGGTGGTGCTGATGACAGAAGGATAAAAAAAGATATGCTTCAAAATTACAAAGCGGCATTTAAGGAAACAAAAATTCCAGAAGAGCTAGAATTGGACTTAGGTGGTCTTTATTTATGGCGAGGGACGGGTGAGTCGCACATGTGGAACCCATCAACTATTTCTTTACTTCAGCACTCATCAACTTTAAATGACAAGGAAAAATTTAAGGAATTTGAAAAACTAGCTAATAATGAAACAGAAGATGCATTTACTCTAAGAGGGCTTCTAGAATTTGATTATTCTAAAAAAAATTCAATTCCTATTGATGAGGTTGAATCTGCAAAAGAAATTGTAAAAAGATTTGCTACTGGCGCAATTTCGCTGGGGTCAATAAGTAAAGAGGCGCATGAAACATTAGCAATTGCAATGAATAGGATTGGTGCAAGAAGTAATACTGGAGAAGGTGGAGAAGATTCAAAAAGATTTAAATCTGAAAAAAATAGTAGGACAAAGCAGGTTGCATCTGGAAGATTTGGAGTAACAGCTGATTATCTTGTTAATTCAACAGATCTTCAAATTAAAATGGCCCAAGGAGCAAAACCTGGAGAAGGTGGCCAAATTCCAGGAAGTAAAATTTCTGAATATATTGGGTCAATAAGAAAAACTACACCGGGAGTTGAGTTAATATCACCTCCGCCCCACCACGACATTTATTCTATTGAAGATCTAGCTCAACTAATTCATGATTTAAAAAACATTAATAGAGATGCTCGAGTTCATGTTAAATTAGTTTCTGAAGCTGGGGTTGGAGTTATCGCTGCTGGTGTTGCAAAAGCTAAGAGTGATGTAGTTTTAATTTCCGGGATGAGTGGAGGGACTGGTGCTGCCCCATTAGGATCTATTAGGCACGCAGGTCTCCCATGGGAATTAGGGCTTGCTGAAACAAATCAAGTATTAGTTGCCAATGGTTTGAGAGGGAGAATAGTTGTTCAAACAGATGGGCAAATGAAAACAGGAAGAGATGTTGCTATAGCAACTTTATTGGGAGCAGAAGAGTGGGGAATAGCAACCGCAGGGCTTATTGTAATGGGATGCATTATGTTAAGGAAATGTCATTTAAACACTTGTTCTGTTGGCGTTGCCACCCAAGACCCCGAATTAACCAAATTATTTAAAGGAACTCCCGAAGCAGTAATTAATTATTTCATGTTCCTTGCTGAATCTTTAAGAGAATATATGTCAAAACTAGGATTTAGAAAAATAAATGAAATGATTGGAAGAACAGATATGTTAAAGGTTTCAGATAGAGCTAAAAATATGCCTGATGCGTCAGTTGACTTAGGAATAATCCTTGCAAGGCCAGAAGTTATTGATGGCGATTCATCTTATGCAACACAAGAACAAGATCATAAATTAGATAAAGCATTAGATTTCGAGATACTTAAGAAAATAAATAAATCAATTGAAGATAAATCAATAATATCTATTGAGCAAAAAATAAATAACTTTAATAGAACAGCCGGAACAATAATTAGCTCTGAAGTAACTAAGAAATATGGAGAAGCAGGTCTACCAGATGAAACTATAACTATTAATTTCAAAGGGAGTGCAGGGCAAAGTTTTGGTGCTTTTGCTTGCAAGGGTCTTAAATTTAATCTTGAAGGAGATTCGAATGATTATTTTGGTAAAGGGCTTTCTGGCGGCAAATTAACTGTTTCTCCAAATAAATTATCAACATTTAAACCCGAAGAAAATATTATTATTGGTAATGTTGCTTTATACGGAGCAACTGGAGGAATGGCATTTATAAATGGAGTTGCGGGGGAAAGATTTTGTGTAAGAAACAGTTCAGCAATAGCAGTTGTAGAGGGGATTGGAGATCATGGATGTGAATACATGACAGGTGGCACAGCGGTTATTCTTGGAGAAACAGGAAGAAATTTCGGAGCAGGGATGAGCGGAGGAATCGCATATGTATATGACAAGCACAATAATTTTAAAACAAAATTTAATTCTGAATTATGTGATTTAAAGGAAGTAAGCCTAAATTCAGAAGATGATAAAATATTAAAGAGCTTAATTAATAAGCACTTTGAAGAAACTGAAAGTCCTTTAGCAAAAAAAATGCTTGAAGATTGGTTAAAAGTGATAACAAAGTTTAAAAAAGTTACTCCTAGAGATTATGAGAAGGCTTTAGAAAAATTAAATAAAAAACATGAAGTATTGATAAAGTAATGGGTAAAATTACAGGATTTAAAGATTACGATAGGCAAAATTTCAAAAGAAGAAATATTACCGAACGGGTGAATGACTGGAAAGAAATATATTTTCCATGGACTGAAAAGCAAGCAAATGAGCAAGCCTCCAGATGTATGGATTGCGGAGTGCCTTTTTGCAATAATGGCTGCCCTCTTGGAAATTTGATCCCAGACTGGAATGATTTGGTTTCCAAAGGAGACTGGAAAAAAGCTATTAATCAATTGCACGCAACAAATAATTTTCCTGAATTTACTGGAAGAATATGCCCAGCTCCTTGCGAAGCGGCTTGCACACTTAATATAAATGCGGAGCCAGTTGCTATAGAATTTATTGAAAAAACAATAGTTGAAAGAGCATTTTCTGAAGGATGGATAAAACCAAGTATTCCTGACAAAAGAACTGGAAAGACAGTTGCTGTTATAGGGTCAGGGCCAGCGGGCTTAGCTGCTGCACAACAACTAAATAGGGCTGGACATTATGTTAAAGTTTTTGAAAGAGATTCTGTTATTGGTGGTCTTCTGGCACTAGGAATTCCCGAGTTTAAACTTGAAAAATGGGTTGTGAAAAGAAGAGTTGATCTAATGAAAGATGAAGGAATAGAATTTTTTACTAATTTAAATGTTGGGGTTAATTATTCTGTAGATGATTTAGATAAAAATTTTGATGCAGTCTGCCTTGCAGGAGGATCAACTATCCCTCGTAATCTTGAAGCTGAAGGAAGGGATCTTGATGGCATACACTATGCAATGGATTTCCTAACCCAGCAAAATAAAAATCACAACGGGTTTGCTAATGACGAAATAATTTATGCAAAGAATAAGCATGTTGTTATCTTGGGTGGAGGAGATACAGGAGCTGATTGTTTAGGAACAGCTACAAGGCAAGGAGCTAAATCGGTAACCCAGCTTGAATTGATGGGTGCTCCACCTGAACAAAGAGGTAAATACAATCCATGGCCGGAATGGCCATTAATAATGAGAACTTCATCAGCTCATGAAGAAAATGGAAAAAGGGATTATTCAGTTTTAACCAAAAAGTTAAGCGGAAAAAATGGAAAAGTAGAATTATTGCATGCTATTAAAGTTAATTTTGAAAAAAATGAATCTGGTGGAATGGACTTAAAAGAAATGCCGGATAGTGAATTTACAATTAAAGCTGATTTAGTTTTACTTGCAATGGGGTTTTTACATCCACAAAAAAAGGGTCTAATAGAATTATTAGGTGTTGATCTTGACGGAAGAGGTAATGTTAAAACCAATCCAAATATGATGACTTCAAAAGATAAATATTTTTCTTGCGGTGATATGAATCATGGGCAATCCTTAGTTGTAAGGGCTATTGCAAGCGGAAGAGAATGTGCCAGAAATATTGATGCAAATTTAATGGGCAATTCAAAGCTTCCAAGAGTCAGGGGTTTCGCAAGAATCTAATTTTATGATAAATAAAATTACAGATTGGATAAAAAATTATTGTGCTGAAAATTCTTTAAGGTCTCTTGTAGTAGGTATTTCAGGTGGAATTGATAGTTCTGTTGTTAGCACTTTATGTGCAAAAACCGGATTTGAAGTATTCGCTGTATCCATGCCAATTAATCAAATAAAATCTCAACACGATTTAAGTTTAGCTCATGGAAAATGGTTAACTGAAAGCTTTGATAATGTGAATCATTTAGTAATTGACTTAAGTAATTTATATACTGAATTTAATAATTCTCTAAAAGCATTCGATTCAGAGCATGCTTTTGCGAACTCAAAATCAAGACTAAGAATGGTAACTCTTCATCAAATATCTGGATCAAAAAGAGGGATAGTTGTTGGTACAGGGAATAAAGTTGAAGATTTTGGAATTGGATTTTACACAAAGTATGGTGATGGCGGGGTAGATATTTCTCCAATTGCTGACCTTATGAAAACAGAGGTTTGGGAGCTGGGCAGAGAATTAAATATTTTAAAATCTATAATTGATGCACCCCCTACAGATGGCCTGTGGGAAGACGGGAGGACAGACTTAGATCAATTAGGAGGATTAAATTACGAGCAACTTGAAGAAGCTATGCAAGATTCAGAAAGTCCTTACTTTAGAAAATATAGTAAAATAAGAAAGTTAAATTTACATAAAATGAAACCTATACCTATTTATAAAAAAGATGAAAAATAAATTTTTAAAATTATTAATTTTACAATCTTTATTTATAATTTTAATCTCTTGCGCATCAAATGATAATGAGGCAGTAGAATCTAATATCCAAACAAGTAAAATTGAAAATATAAATATCTTAAGTGACTTATCAACCATTTATAATGAAGCTCTTACTGGAATTGTTGCAATTAGAATTGATACAATAATGGGGCCAGCTGGGTCTGGGTCTGGATTTATTTGGGACGACAAAGGTAGAGTGGCAACCAATTCACATGTTGTGAGAGAATCTGTATCAATTCCAAGCAGCAATATTATTGTAAGCTTTAATGATGGTTATGAATTCAAAGCAAACTTGATTGCGCACGATGTATATTCAGATTTAGCAATACTTGATGTTGAATACCCTGATTTTTATGAGATTAAGCCTTTGCTTCTAGGTAATAGTTCAAATGTAAGTGTTGGAAATCAAGCAATAGCTATTGGTAATCCTTTTGGAGAAAATTTTACTTTAACTACCGGTATAATAAGTGCCATAGGAAGAGCTAGGCCTGATTTAGAAACAAATTTTAGAATAGGTTCAGTTATACAGCATGACGCATCAATAAATCCTGGTAATTCTGGAGGCCCATTGTTAAATTCTAACGGTGAAGTTATTGGTATTAATGCTCAAATTGCAAGTAGGTCTGGGTCAAGTTCAGGAATAGGTTTTGCAATTCCAATAAATACAGCTAAAAAAGTAATACCATCTTTAATTTCAAAAAAATATTATGAACATTCTTTACTGGGAATTAGTGCTGTCGAATTGACATATGATAGAAAAAAAGATCTTAATGTAAATGATTCTGTATTAGGCATAGAAGTTACATACGTAGATCCTGATGGTCCTTCGGGTGAATCAGGTTTATTAGCTAGAAATGGAAACACTTCGGGAGATATAATTATTTCAATAAGAAAAGATGACAAAGAAATTAAAATTACATCATTTAGTGGATTAGTTAATTTTTTAAATGAAAACACTTCTCCTGATGAAACAATCGAATTGACTGTAATTAGGGGTAATGAAAACTTAAACTTAGTTGTTAAGTTAGGTTCTAGGCCTTTAATTAATTAGTGACATTAAGTAATAAAAAAAAATAATATACTATAGTAGCCTATAAATATGGCAAAAAAAGATACAAAATCAATAAAAGAAATTGAAAGCACTTTAGCTGGGATTGAAAAAACCTTTGGAAAAGGAGCAATCATGCTAATGAAAGAAGGTGCTATGGATTATGATGAAGGAGTTATTCCAACAGGATCAATTATATTAGATATGGCATTAGGGATAGGTGGTTTACCTAAAGGTAGAATAGTAGAAATATTTGGCGCAGAATCAGCTGGAAAGACAACACTTGCATTGTCAGCAGTCTCACAAGCACAAAAACAGGGAGGTAATGCTGCATATATAGATGTTGAACACGCACTAGATCCCTCATATTCTCAAAAAATAGGAATTGATTTAGATAAATTATTGGTTTCTCAACCTGACTCTGCTGAACAAGCGTTAGAAATAACTGAATATTTAGTTAAAAGTGGAAATATTGATTTAATAGTAATTGATAGCGTAGCTGCATTAGTGCCAACTGCAGAAATTGAAGGACAAATGGGTGAACTTCAAATTGGCCTTCAAGCAAGATTAATGTCACAAGCATTAAGAAAATTAACTGGCCTGATTAGAAAATCTAATTGTACAGCTGTTTTTATTAATCAATTAAGAGAAAAGGTTGGTGTCGTATTTGGGAACCCAGAAACAACACCAGGAGGAAGAGCACTGAAATTCTATAGCTCAGTAAGGATAGATTTAAGAAGAATAGAGCCAATTAAAAATGGAACTGATATCGTTGGAAATAAAGTAAGAGCCAGAGTAGTTAAAAATAAAATGGCCCCACCATTTAAAAAAGCTGAAATGGACATTATTTTTTCAGAAGGCATAAGCAAAGAAAGTTCTATAATTGATTTAGGAGTAGAGAAAGAAATTATAACTAAAAGCGGTTCATTTTTTTCATACGGCGATATTAGACTGGGCCAAGGAAGAGATAGCACTAGAAGATTCTTAAAAGAAGAAAAGGAAATAGCAGAAGAAATTGAAAAGAAAATAAGAGATTCTGAAGAATAAAATTTACTTTATTGAATCATCGTCATAAAATCACACTTCATAATTAAATTTTAAATTGTATAACTCACTAATTATAATATTCATACTTCTATTGTTAAGTGCGCTTGTAAGTGCATCAGAAGCTAGCATAATAGCAGTTAACAAAATAAGGATCAAACACTTATCTCAAGAAGGTAACAGAAGAGCAAAATTAATTTCAAAAATACAGGATAATTTTGAAGACTTCTTTGCAACTATATTATTCATAGGCAATTTATTGAATATTACTGTTGCCACCATTGGAACAAGTCTTGCAATAAATATAATAGGAGAAAATTCAGCAACTGCAATTTTAATTGCCTCGTTACTCACGACAATTCTTATTGTAGTAATTGGTGAATTAACACCAAAAGCATTATCAACGATTAATCCAGAAAAATGGGCATTAGCAACATCAGATATTGTAAACATATTAATAAAAATAACTAAACCAGTGGTTTTTATATTCGCATTAATACCAAAATCAATAAATAAAATATTAAAGTCAAATAGCAATTCAAATCCTTCAGTCACAAAAGGAGAATTAAGGATGCTGATAGATGTAGGTGAAGAGGAGGGAACTGTAAACATTGATCAGGGTGAAATGCTTGAAAATGTATTTAAGTTTGCTGAAACCGAAGCAAAAGAAATAATGACACCAAGAAATAAAATAGAGTGGGTTCACTTTGAAGTATCATTTAGTGATTTCTTGAATATATATAAAAATCATCCTCACTCTAGGTTTCCAGTTTATGATGACGATTATGATGATGTCGTAGGGATTTTATCTACAAAGGATGTAATGACTTCAATAGCAAGTGATAAATTAAAAGATTATTCTGTTGTAAGTTCAATTATGAGAAAACCATTATTTGTACCTGAATCTAAAAGATTAGATGAGCTATTTACATTAATGAGAAAGTCAGGAAACAAAGTTTCACTAATTGTAGATGAATTCGGAGGGATATCAGGATTAATTACATTAACATCTTTGATTGAAAAAATAGTTGGGTCAACAGGCGAAGAGGGAATAAGACTTAAAGAAAAATATATTTTAATTGAACCTAATACTTATGAAATAGATGGGGCAATGAATATTGATGAAGCAAATGATCAACTAGACTTAAACATCCCAGAGGGTGATTATGAAACTATAGCTGGATTTGTTTTAGAAAATTTTCAAAAAATACCTTTGATTGGAGATAAAACAAGTTATGGCAATTTAAGAATTACAGTCAATGAAATTGAAGAATCTCGTATTTCAAAAGTAAGAATTAGAAAAAGACAGGAAGACTAATTTAATAATATATGGATAAAATTGAAGAAAATTTATTAAATAATCTTAAAAAATTTAATTTAATTAATAAAAAAAATATTGTTGGATTTTCAGGGGGGGGAGATTCAACTGCTTTAATAATAGCTTTAAAAAAAATTAAAAAAATAATCCCTGAATTCTACTTTGAAGCTATACATATAAATTATGGCTTAAGAAAAGAATCAAATAGGGATGAACAATTTGTTAAAGATATCTGCAAAAAATTTAATATTAAATTGATAAGTAAAAATATTAAGAATGAAAATATTAATTTACAAAATGATTCTGAAAATGAACTTAGAAGAATTAGATACCAACTAATTTCATCATATATTCTGGAATCAAAATCATATTGTTTGTTAACAGGACATAATCTTAATGATCATATAGAAACTTTTTTAATGAAATTATCAAGAGGTGTTGGGTTAAAGGGCATGGAGGGAATAAATTATTACTCAGTTTTGGATGAATATAACAAATTAAAAATTTATAGACCATTAATTAAAGTTAAAAAAGTAGATTTATTTGATTACTGCATTTCTAACAATACGCAACCAATGGAGGATACTACTAATTATAATATTAGATTTTCTAGAAACAGAATAAGGAGTAATAT
>JACETA010000010.1 GCA_013911545.1 Chloroflexota bacterium
TCTCCACCGCCTACTTTCTAAGCTAAAAATAGAAAGCAATAGAAATATTAAACATATTGAGATATAAAAAATTACGTCATAAATATTTATTATTCCCCTTGCAAAATCTGCAAAATGCCCACTTTCAGCTATTCCGAAACTACCACTGTCAAATAGTGAAAAAGATCCTCCAAGCTGAAGTTCATTTAATATTGTGCTAAATACTCCCCCAATCCTTGAAGAAACAAAGTTAATAAAGGTCAAAAAAGAAAGTATCCCTGAACCAACAATTAAGGAAATTAATTGATTCGAACTTAAGGATGATGCAAATATCCCTATAGATAAAGTTGCTGCGCTATACAATAATAAGCCTATGTATCCTGTAATTATCGGACCAAAATCTGGAACTCCAAAAATAAACAAGATTAAAGGGTAAAAAAATGTGCCTATTATCATAATAGTTATCAGAGAAAAGGCTGCTAGAAATTTTCCTAATATAATTTCAAAATCTCTTAACGGCGAAGTCATCAGTAATTCCATGGTGCCTAATTTTTGCTCTTCCGCAATCAATCTCATTGTTAGGGCAGGGGAGAGAAAAATCATAAAAAAAACAGCGCCAGCAAGAAAACCCCTAATACTTGCTTCAGAAAATGCATCTGAAACAGAAGCAACAAAGAAAAACCCTGTTATTGTAAAAAATGAAGCAGCTACTATATAAGCCATTGGAGATTTTAAATACCCAATTAGTTCTTTTATGTAAATTGTTAGTATGTTTTTCAAATTAATCCTTGGTGAGTTGAAGGAAAATTTCTTCAAGTGAAAGAGGCAGTGAAGAAAGTTTGTATAAATCGATATTATTATCAATAAGTAACTTTGAAATAATTGATTCAGGATTGCTTATCGATGAAGTTTCAATATGGTAGTTTTCAAAACCGTCATCAATATCTTTTGATCTAATGTCTACTATAAAATCTTTTTCCCTGAGAATTTTAAGAATGTTATTTTTTTTACCATTTTTAACTTTTATTTCGCAAAGGTTTGAAGTCTGTAATCTATCCGAAAGTTTTTCTGGGGTATCATCGGCAACAATTTTTCCTTCATGTATAACTAATATCCTTTTGCATATTGATGTCACCTCTGGAAGTATATGAGAGCTTAAAATAAGTGTATGGTCTTCACCTAAGTTTTGTATTAGTTTCCTAGTTTCAACAACCTGGACAGGGTCAATACCAATAGTGGGCTCATCGAGAATTAATATTTTTGGTTTATGAAGTATTGCTTGCGCGATTCCTGTTCGCTGTCTATATCCTTTAGATAGCTTAGAAATCAGTACATCTTTATACTGGCTTAGACTGGTCAATTCAATCACTTCATCAACCCTTTTATTTATATTTTTATCCATTCCTCTTATAGACCCCATATATTTTAAATAATCCTTTACAGTCATATCTGTGTACAAAGGTACACTTTCAGGCAAGTACCCTATAAGTTTTCTAGCATTAATAGAATTTTTTAAAATATCATACCCACCAATTTTTACATCACCGGAAGTTGGAGGAGTAAATCCTGTCATTACTTTCATAGTCGTTGATTTCCCTGCACCATTTGGCCCTAATAATCCAATGGATTCTCCTTTTGATATATCAAAACTTACATCTATTACGGCAGGGTAATCCCCATAGTACTTTGACATTTTAGAAATATTAATCATAAATTTAGCAAACAAAATATTTAAAGGGAAATGATACTTAATAAATAACTTATCTTCAACAATAGCGTAACTTTTTTGATAGAATAATTTTATGCCTATAGATTCTGACAAAGAAATTTATGTTGATAATGCTGCAACAACAGCTGTTTCTAATGAAGTTGTTGAGTCAATGTTTCCCTTTTTTACAAAAAATTATGGCAATCCCTCGAGCCTTTATTCTCTGGCTCAAGTATCCCGTGATGCTGTAGAAAGTTCAAGAGAAATTATTTCTAATATTCTTAATTGCAAACCAAGTGAAATTGTCTTCAATAGTGGTGGCACAGAATCTGATAATTTGGCGATAATTGGGGTTGCAAAAGCTTTGGAATCAACAGGGAAACACCTGATTACTTCTAAAATTGAGCACCATGCAGTGATGCATGCAATGGAAGAGATGGAATCTTGTGGTTTTGATATAACCTATCTTGATGTTGATAAAAATGGCTTTGTAGATATAAAGCAACTTGAATCAAGTATTAAATCAGAAACTACATTGGTATCAATAATGTATGCAAATAATGAAACAGGATCTATTCAAAATATCAAAGAAATAAGCAATGTTATAAGGAATAAATCTATTGAGCTTAAACGTGACATTTATTTTCATACTGATGCAGTACAAGCTGCTGGTAAATTAAGTTTAGATGTTGAAGATTTGGGCGTAGATTTAATGACAATCTCTGGGCATAAATTTTATGGGCCTAAAGGGATTGGGCTATTGTATGTTAAAAAAGGTGTGCCAATGAGCCCGATTATTGTTGGGGGCGGACAAGAAAGGCAAAGAAGATCGGGCACAGAGAATGTACCTGGAATTGTAGGTCTTGCAAAGGCGTTAGAATCTGCAGACTCATCAAAACATTCCTTTAATAATCATTGCAATGAACTTATTGAGCACATCAGGCAAAAATTGTCACAATTTAAATATGAACATGTAATTGTTACTCCTGAAACTAACTCACTGTCAAATATATTAAATGTTTGTTTTAATAATTTTGAAGGTGAACCTATATTAATTGGTCTTGATATGGCAGGTATCTGTGCGTCAAGCGGCAGCGCTTGTAGTTCTGCATCTCTTGAGCCTTCTCACGTTTTAATTGCTCAAGGAATAGATCCCAAAATTGCTGTGAGTTCTATTAGATTTAGTTTTTCTACAGAAAATACATTAGAGGATATAATTTATATATGTGAAAGCCTTGAAAGGGTACTCTCCGAACTTTCAATTTATGCAAACAACTAAGATGACTACTGTTCGTAATAATTTACTTCTCTTTATTGCTCTAATATTCGTTTTTTCATCAATATTGATCTCATTAAATATAGTATTTAAACCTTTCAGTTCACCTGAAGAACTTTATGTTTCTGGGAGGACATTATTTATTAAATTACAAGAGCCTAAAGATATCGAAAATGTCTCTAATTCTAATCAAAAATTAATATCCCTTGAGATTGAAATAATTAATGCTGCTTCAACCGAATTGTTATTGTCAATAAATGATAAATCTGCAGACTTTTTATCTGTAAATGGCTTTAATTATAAACCTACCAATCCTGACGAATTAAATATAAAAATAGATAGGTCTCTATGGGGCAACTTTAAACTAAGTAAAAATCAGATGATAAAAGGAAATTTAATTTTTAAAGTTAATGATTCCTTTATTCCCAAAACCTTCGAATGGAATGAATCTGATCGAGTTGTAATCAAGTTTAACCAATAAATAGCGGTCCAAAAACTAATGCTACTATTGTCATTAATTTCAATAATATATTTATTGAAGGCCCTGAAGTATCTTTGAAAGGATCCCCAACAGTGTCACCAGAAACCGCAGCCTTATGCGCATCAGAACCTTTTCCTCCATGATTTCCAAGTTCGATATATTTTTTTGCATTGTCCCATGCTCCACCTGCATTTGCCATAAAAATTGCTAGCAGGAAGCCTGATACGATTGATCCAGCCAGCATTCCACCTAATGCTTCAGCACCAAGTAATAGGCCAATAATTATCGGAGATACTATTGCTAAAATACTTGGAAGAATCATAGCTTTTAATGCGCCAGTAGTACTTATTTCTACTGCTCTAGCTGCATCTGGTTTAACACCTTTCTTGCCTTCTCTTAATCCTTTTATTTCCCTGAACTGCCTTCTTACCTCTTCGATCATGGCTCCAGCAGCGCTACCTACAGCCTGCATTGTTAAACCAGAAAAAACAAATGGTAATAATGCGCCTATTAGCACACCGCTTAACACATCAACTTTACCCATATCAAAAGATGATTGCCCTGTAACTTGTCCATAAGCTGACATTAATGCAAGAGCTGTTAATATAGCTGATCCTATAGCAAACCCTTTACCAGTTGCTGCAGTTGTGTTCCCTAACGCATCTAGCGCATCAGTTCTTTCTCTGACTTCAGGTTTTAGCCCAGCTTGTTCAGCTAAACCACCTGCATTGTCTGCAACTGGCCCATAAGCATCTGTAGATAAAGTTATACCTAATGTTGAAAGCATCCCTACTGCTGCAAGTCCTACCCCATACAGGCCAGCAAAATGATGTGATATCAATACCCCTATTACTACTGAAATAGCTGGTATAGCGGTACTGTATAAACCTACTGAAATTCCTGCAATTATATTTGAGGGGTGTCCGGTCAGTGATTGCTTTGAAATCCATTTGACTGGAAAATATTCGTATGATGTGAAGTACTCTGTTGCTGTGCCAATAACTTGTCCAACAACTAGTCCTGTTATAAGTATATAAATGAGCTCAAAAGGAACGTTTAAAAAATTTTCTGAACCAGCTATCGCCCCACCAATAAGTGTTAGAATTGCAGCAGAAAATATCCCTATACGGAAGCTCCATAGTAAAGAATTCATAGAAGCGTTTGGCTTAGTTCTAACTAGAAAAGTCCCAATTAAAGAAGCAATTATGCCTATTCCGCTTATAATTAAAGGAAGCATGACTAATTTATTGTCAGCTGGAGCAATACCTAATTGTGGAACTCCAATAAAAATAGCCAATGAAATCGTTGCAATTAAGGATCCCGCATAAGATTCAAATAAGTCGGCACCCATTCCGGCTACATCACCAACATTGTCTCCAACATTATCAGCAATTGTGGCAGGATTTCTTGGGTCATCTTCAGGAATACCGGCCTCAACTTTCCCCACTAAATCTGCGCCAACGTCTGCTGCTTTAGTGTAAATTCCTCCTCCAACCCTCGCGAATAATGCTATTGAAGATGCTCCGAAACCGAAACCAGCAATGATAGATGGTGACTCAAATATAAGCCACATGACGGTCACTCCTAATAATCCAACACCAACAACAGTTAATCCCATTACACTTCCAGTATTGAAAGCAACCCTTAAGGCTTTATTTAGCCCTTCTTCTGCAGCTTCAGCTGTTCTAGAATTACCTCTAACTGCAATATTCATCCCAACTATCCCTGCTATTGATGATCCTATTGCACCTACAAGGTAAGCAACTGAGGTCCATGGTTTACTCCAATCTGTTACAGAAGAATTGAATTTGTTGAATACATCTCCATCTACCACAACCCATAAAATCGCAAACATTGATAAAACGAATATCGTTAATATGGCATATTCTCTTTTCAAAAATGCTGCTGACCCTTCTTGGATTAGTCCTGCTATTTCAGATAATTCTTGATTTTTTACTTTCCGTTTAACTACATTCCAAAAAAAGTAAGCTGCAATAGTTAATCCAATTATTGCTGATAATATAACTACTAAATATGAATACGACATTTATCCCTCTTTGCTATTAATTTTTTTCATAAAATTTTCAATTTTTTCTTCAAGCTGATTTCGTTGTAAAGCTATTGTAATGTCTCCCCGCGTTCTTTCCACTACACTTCTTAATTGATCTGTTGTCCTTCTTAATCCTTGAGTTACACCTTCCGGATAATCAACAGACTCTAAGAGATCTACAACTTCATTCATAACACTTAAATAATTTTCTGACTCTGAAAGCTTATTTTCTCTAATATTATCAAGTGATGTTCTTCTTAGTTCACTAGCTGCCTCTGCCATACCTTTCAAGATAGAACTTGGTGAAAAAACTTCCATTTTTATTTTTGATATTTTATATCCTGAAACAAAAGACAGAAAGAAAATAGCCTCACATAATTCTTTCTCTCCATCAAGAAAAAAGATCGTATTAATATCTGAAGTATAATTTTTTATACTTTTTTGAGTTTTATTTAATTTTATTAAACCTTCATTGATTAATTTTTCAGAAGTTTTAAAATCTTTTCTTTGGGCTGCCCTAATTGATCTTGAAGAAATACCTATTATTTCCCTTGAAAGGGACAAGCCTATTTCTCTTGATTGATGTATTTTTTTGAACTTACCATTAACTTCACTGGTAATTTTTTTTATATTGTAAGGTTTACTTTTTTGCATAATTTTCTATAATTTCTTTTATTTTATTTGCTTCTTTACCAGGATCTTTTGATAAAGTTATTGAACTAGAGATACAAATCGAATCTGCTCCAGCCTCTAAAACCTTATCCACTTTATCCATAGATATTCCGCCTATGCCCACTATTTGTTTTTTAAAATTAGCTTCTTTTAGTTCTTTAATAACATTAAGCGACGATGGTATTGTATCTTTTTTAGATTTTGTTTCAAACAAACTCCCAACTGCGATATAGCTTGTGGAGAGTTTTTCTGAAATTATGCATTCTTCAAACGTTGCATTTGAGTTGCCAATTATAAAATTCTTAGGAAATAATTTTCTGCAATCTTTTACTGGCATATCGTTTCTTCCAACATGAATCCCTTGAGGCATAACTTCTAGCGCTTCATCAATCCTGTCATTAATAATGAAAGTTTTATTATTTTGTTCGCACATATTTTTTATAATTAAAGCTTGGCTAATAAATTCTTTCTTGCTTCCAAATTTATTTCTAAGTTGAATTGTATCTACATTGGACTCAATTATTTTTTTGGATATTACTTCAAAATTATTACCGCCCAAATTGTATGGGTCGATTATTACATAAAGCCCCAGGCTAATCATTATAAGTACTCACTATTTGGTTTAAAGGTTTTTCTGTGAATAAAGCTTATTCCATTTTTTTTTATTATATCTATATGTTTTTTTGAGCCATAACCTTTATTATTTTTGAAGAAGTATTCAGGGTATAAATTATCATATATTTTTTTCATAATAGAATCTCTTGAAACTTTAGCAATTATTGATGCAGCCGCTACTGAAGCAGATATAGTATCTGCTTTATTAAAATTAAAATAGGGTTTATTTAAATTAAGATTTACTGAGTCAATAATGGCATAATCATAATTTATTTTTTTTAAGGCTTCTTTCATCGATTTCTTTGTTGAATTTAAAATGCCATGATCATCAATTTCGTTATTTGTTGAAATTCCTATTGAAAAAATGCTTCTTGAATAAATAATTTTATTAAATAATTCTTTTCTTTTTTTTGGTGATAATTTTTTACTGTCGTTAAATTTTAAAGGATTATCAATTAATAATTTTTTATCTAATACTACTGCTGCAGAAACAACAGGGCCTGCTAAGGAACCCCTGCCTACTTCATCAATTCCAGCTATATTATTAAATCCAGAATCCAATAATAATTCTTCCATTGATGAATGAGGAAGAAGTGAAGCAGTTAAAGATATTTTTTTTAATTCAGATTCTAAAAGGATTTTGCCATCTCTTCTTCTTTTTTTGATGAAGCCTTTTCGTATTCAATAAATCCACCGCCAATTACTTGGTTTCCTTGGTAGAACACTAATGCTTGCCCAGGAGTAATTGCTCTTTGTGGTTCTTCAAAAGTAAAGGTAGCGTTACCATTATCCAGCTGTTCAAGCTTTCCTATAGCAGGAGTACTCTTATATCGAATTTTTGCATATATAGTCTTTGAGGCATCTATGCTTCCTCCAGATATTATATTCAACCTTGAAATGAAGGCCTTACTTTGCATTAGTTCATTTGATGGGCCCACCTCAACCGTGTTATTGCTTGGATATATCTTTGTTACAAATAATGGCTTGCCATGGGACTCTATCCCTAAGCCTTTTCTTTGCCCAATAGTAAAATTGTGAATTCCTTTATGGCTGCCTAATCTTTTGCCTTCAGAATTAATAATAATTCCTTCTGTTTCGGAAACTTTTTTATTGATAAATTTTTTATAGTCCCCATCAGGAATAAAGCAAATATCTTGGGAGTCAGGTTTTTTTGCATTTATTAATCCGTATTCTTCTGCAATTTCCCTTATTTTATTTTTTGGATATTTTCCAACTGGGAGTTTTAATTTATTCATAATTTTTTGATTCAAATTAAATAAAACGTAACTCTGGTCCTTAGTTTCATCTGCACCTTTCTCCAAAGTAAAAATATCGTTATTTTTTTTAATATTTGCATAATGACCTGTTGCAATATAATCGGCTTTCATAAATTCAGCCCTCTTCAGAAGAAAGTCGAATTTCAATCTATCATTGCATGCTAGGCACGGAAAAGGAGTCCTTCCTTTTTGATATTCTGATATAAAATATTGAACAACATGTTCATTAAATTCTTTTTCAAAATTTAAATAATAATGTTTTGAGTCAATTTGCCTGCAAACTGACCTTGCATCTTCTACATCATCAAGAGAGCAACAACTTTTATTAAGGCTGTAATTGGATTCTTCACTTTGAGGAAACAACCTCATTGTCACACCAATGACATTGAAACCCTCATTGTGTAATAAGAGGGCAGCCACAGACGAATCAACCCCTCCGCTCATAGCTACAACAACAGTTTTTTTTGTCTTTTTCATAATTTATTTAAATTGTTTACAAGAAATGTTTATAATTTAAACATGTCAAAGTCAATGTTATTAGAAAATTATGCAAGAATGATAACTGATATTGCTTCAGAAAATCTAGGGGAAGAAATTGTTCTTCTTGATACTGGAGATATATCTTTATTTTCAGAATTTTCAATTATAATCACTGGTCAAACCGACAGACACCTTGAAAATTTGTCTCAAAAAATAATGAGAGAAATGAGAAAAAATGGAAAAAAAATTCATCATAAAGAAGGGACTGGTAAAACAGGGTGGATACTTTTAGATTATTTTGGTCTTTGTGTTCACATACTATTAGATGAAAAAAGAAATATATATGACCTAGAATCCTTGTGGGGCTCCGCTAAAGAAATAGTTAGAATTCAATAATTTACTCTATCCATGAATCGATGGATCTTTCGTAATCGATTAATTCATCGCTATTAAAATACAAGGATATCTCCTTTGAAGCATCTTTTTCATTGGCTGAGCCATGAATTATATTTTTTTCAACAGATAATCCGAAATCACCTCTAATAGTACCAGGGCTAGATTCAAGCGGATTTGTCACACCCATCATTGTCCTAGTTTTTTGTATAGCATTTTCACCATTTAGAGCCAGAGCAACAACAGGGCTTGAAGTAATAAAATCTACTAAACTTGAATAAAACGGCTTATCTTTATGTTCTTCATAATGATTTGATGCAAGTTTTTTATCAATTAATAAAAGTTTCATGCCAATAATTTTTAGTCCTGTTGATTCAAGCTTGTCTATTACTTTTCCTGCTAAACCTCTATTTACACCATCAGGTTTAATTAAAACAAGTGTCGATTCCTTGCTCATTTTGCCTCCTTTTTCTTAGTTATGTTAGGTAATCTTGAGTAAATTGGAACTAAATCATAATATTTTTCCTGCTTTTTTTCATTGATTATTTTGTGAGTCAAGTTAACCATCAGTTGGGGGGCTCTCGTGGATTCTTTAAAAAAAACAAATTCGGGATATTTTTTTTCTAATTCCATTGTATCTTCACCGCAGAAATAGCTTCCTTTTTTGAAAATACTTTTCATATCATTGTTGGTAAAAATTCCGTCAACATTTCTTTCTGAAATATTATCTATTGATTTCCAGCAATATGAATTAAAGCCTGCAGGAATCAAGGCTGTTAAATTATTTTTTTTAAAAATAACATTCTTTTCAAATTCAATTTCAAAAGTTGGTATACCTAAAATTTTAATATTGGAAAATTTTGATAATCCTATAGCAAAGCTAATTCCTACTCTTATAGCAGTAAATCCTCCCGGTCCTAGTGCAACAGAAATGAAATCCAAATCATTTACGTTCAAACTATTACATGAAAATAGTTTTAATACATTTTCACTTAACTCTATACTGTGATTATTTTTAGAAGTCCATACTTTGTCATCAATTATTTTTCCTTTATTTGAATAAGATATTGAAGCATTTTTTGATGAGGTGTCAATTGTTAGTATTTTTGTCATTTTTAAATTTTTATTTTTGCTATCGAATCTATATTAATAATTCTCTTTTCTGACTTTCCGTCAAATTCAATTTTAATTTTAAGATCTGGTTCTGGTAAATATTTTTTTGCTATTTCAGGCCATTCGATTATTAAATTGCCACTTTCTAAATATTCATCTAATGCTAAATCAAAAATTTCTTCTGAATAATTTAGTCTAAAAAAATCACAATGATTAACATTTATTTTCCCAGAATAAGTAGTAATTAGTATGAAAGTAGGGCTTTTGGCAATTTGAGTACACTCAAAATATTCTGAAATACCTTTTACCAATGTAGTTTTCCCTGCCCCTAAATTGCCTTCCAAAAAAATTATTTTCCCCTTGTCTGCGTACTTACCTAATTTTTTACCTAGATCTATAGTTTCAGATGGGCTTTTCGTTAGAACCTTTATTTTATTCAAAATGACTCCAGGGTTTTAAATTAGGTAAATATTTTCTATTTTTATTTTTATAAAAAATTTCATAATCATTTTTTTTACAAATTTCCCCGATAACATAATATTCAAATGGTAGGTGAACTTTTGATTCATCTATTGTAAACAAAAGTTCATAATCTTCTCCACCATTTATAGCAATATCTGTATATGTTTCAGGGTATTCATCTATTAGATATTTACTTATTGGAATATTTTCAACATTAATAATCATTGATACATTGCTTTGGGTGCAAATATTTATAAGATCATTGTGTAATCCGTCACTAATATCCATGCAACACTTAATTCCTGAAGTAACTAAACTGTGTGACTCATTTATTTTTGGCTTAGGAATTAAATGCTTTTCTGATAAATATGCATTTTTTTTATTATTATTGAGAAGCTTTAACCCCCCTAAAGAATCTCCTAAATTACCTGTAACAGCAATCTTGTCACCAACTTTAGCTGAACCTCTTGTCATATAATTTTTTGTTATTAATTTGCCTATAGCAGTAACAGAAATAAATAGTTTATCGCTAGAAACTATATCCCCCCCAACTATTGTTCCTCCATAAGTATCGCAACAATTTTTTATACCATTAATTATTTTTGAAAAACTTTCATTATTTAAATATTTTGGAGCGCCAATTGATACTGTAAAAAAATTAGGTGAAGCCCCCATTGAAGCTAAATCACTGATATTTATTGAGATACTTTTCCAGCCAATATTTTCATAGGAATAATATTCTGTATTGAAATGCACGCCTTCCACAATAGAGTCAGAACAAATCGCAGTTTCACCTCCATTATTTTTGGAAGTTATTGCAGCATCATCTCCGATGCTAACTAATATATCTTTATTAGAATCTTTATTTAAAATTTTGTTTATAATATTTATAAATTCTTTTTCTTTATTCATTTTTAATGAGAAAAAAGTTTATCAATTTATATAATTATACTTAATAAGGAGAAAAACATGCCTACTATAGAAATTAAATGGTTTGATGGTAGATCGCAAGAACAAAAAGCTAGTGTTGCAAAAGCTATAACAGACATTATTGTTGATATCGGAAAAACAACACCAGAAGCAACTCATATAATTTTTCATGACATTAAAAAATCTGATTGGGCTCAATCAGGCATATTAAATTCAGAAAAATGAATAATTATCCTTTAAGAGGTTTAGGGATGATTTTAATAACAATATTTTTTTCTATTGCATTGCTAATTTATGTTGGTGCTGGTTTTTCTGAATATAGAATTGAAGAAAGAAAAAATGGAGAGCTAGTAAATAATTTATGGTGGGAGAAAGGTTTTATTTCTGTATGTCCTCTTCACTAATTCAAGATTTAAATAAAAAGTATCATCTTAAGCACTTTGCTTGGGTTATTGTATTAATTGCCTCGATAATTCAAATGGTTGGAAGCACTATAAGGAATGTTTTTGGGGTTATGGTAGAGCCAATGTCAGAAACCTTTGGTTGGTCTCAAGGAGAAATTGGTTTAGGTTACGCTATTGCAGCATTGTGCACAGCTTTTTTTAGTCCAATAGCAGGTATTTTAGGTGATATCTTCGGAGCAAAAAAAACTATGCTTTTCGGAACCTTTTTATTTTTAATTGGGATGATACTTACTGCAAACTCTTCCACAATAATTGAATTTTATTTTTCTTATGGAATAGTACTTGGTATTGCTCAATCAATATATTTAGTTCCAATTGTCCCTGCAGTTGTTAGTTGGTTTAAAAGAGGAACTGGCATTGGGACAGGCTCTATGATGGTTGCATGGAGTGTTGGCCCTGCATTATCTATTCAGGCATTGGCAATATGTTTTGAAAATTTTGGCTGGCAAAATACTTTTATGATATTTGGAATATTTGGAACTTTGATTATTTTTATATGTTTATTATTTTTTTCAGATTCACCTGAAAAAAAAGGAGTGAAGCCATATGGTTGGCTTAGTTCAGATGGTAATTCAGAGGATTCTGTTAATAAATGGTCAAAATTAAATCAAAAAATAATATTCAAAACTGATAGTTTTTGGCATTTGATTAATATTCATTTTTGGGGGTGTGTTGGCCATGCCGTAATTTTAGTTGCTGTAATCCCCATGGCTGTTAATCAGGGCCTTTCTTTAGTACAAGCTTCAGGAATTTTAAGCATAATAGCTGTTGTAAGTATTTCTAGCCGATTTGCTGCGCCAATAATAGGTGATAAATTTGGAAGTAAGCCAATAATTTTTTTATCATTTCTGGGTCAAGGATTATCAGTTTTAATTCTTCTTGGAGCAAATTCTGTTTTCGATTTTTATTTATTTGCTATTATGTTTGGCATTCCTTACGGCGGTGAAGGAACTGTGATTCCTGTTATTAATAAGCAATATTATGGAAGATTCCCTATGGGTACAACATATGGATGGCAACTTTTTGGAGCTGGAATTGGTATGGCTATTGGAGGATTTGTGCCAGGAATATTATTTGACTACTTAGGTAACTATAATTTTGCAATATGGGTCTCTTCTATTTCAAGCCTTTGGGGAGCAGTTATCGTGCTAATGTTAAGAAAAACTGATAAATTAATTGTTCAATATTCACCTAATTGAAAATCTTGATTATACTAAGATGTAATGGCCCGCTAGCTCAGTTGGTAGAGCAAATGACTCTTAATCATTAGGTCCTCGGTTCGAGCCCGAGGCGGGTCACCAAATATTAAATTCAGGAGGATGATAAATGAAAAAAATTATATTAATTTTTGTATTATTTACATTGATTTTAAGCTGTGGTGAAGTAGAAGACGCAATTGGGAACTTGCAAGAAAACTCAAATAATAGTGAACTTCAGGGCAGGATTACAGAGCTAGAAAATTCTAATAAAGAACAAAGTGATCAAATATCTAAACTCAAACAATCAAATGAGCAATCAAAAGAACAATTGAATAAAATTACTTTAGATGCTGAGAAAGTTAAACAAGAGCTTGTTGCGACTAAAGAAACTTTACAAAGATCACAGCTTGATCTATCAAATCTTAGTAGAAATTATAATACCGACATCAATGAATTAAAGGAAAAAAAAGATGAGCAAATAGACATTATTATTAAAGATTATGATGGTGTTTCAAAAAAGGCGGAGAATATTATTTTTGTAATTAATGGAGAGATTAAGAAGATGGAAAGATCAATCGAAAGCCAAGTTAATGAAAGTGTTAAAGATGCCCAATTAGATAAGTGGAGCTATTTAAAAAGCCAAGTAGTTCCTTATTTTGAAGAAATTATTGCAGCTGTCGACGGAAGTAAATTTACTGCTTTGCAACTAAAATCAAAATAAACTTTAATAATTTTGTATTATAAAATATCAAGATTTATCTTTAAATTGTTTTTATCTGCAAACTTACGCAATGAATACGCTGCAAATCTTTTAGTCATGGTTATATAAATATTTTTAAAGTGACATAAATTAATATAAAATAGGTAATTATGAAAAAATTATTTTTAACATTATTAACAGTTGTGGTTTTCATTGGGTGTGGATCTAGCGAAGATACAAATCTTATCCCATTGGTTGATATTGTGAATGACTCTGATAGAACATTCACAATTGATGATTTTAAATCTGTAGGCTACAAGCAGTCAAAAAAATATAAAGTCGAAGAACTTCCTGGTGCAACATCAGCTTATTACGGGTTTATAAAAAATAAGGTAGATCCAGACGATCAGAAAATCGATTATGAAGTAAGATTTTATGCAAATCACGCTGATGCAGTCTCAATGGGCACAGAATATGTAGAAAATGCAACTGGTGAAGACGGGTGCATATCTAAGGATTGTGCTTTATGGACTGAAGACATTAAGCACAGAGCTTTTCTGGCTGAAAGATTAGGAAATGCCCATGCTGGAAATGGTCAACCTAAAGCTAAATATTTAAGTTATATAATTTATGGCAATATGATTTTAATGTGCCCAGGTTATAATGTAGAAGACTCTAGGACTAGATGTTCTAAGACAATTTATGATGTAATCCCTGAAGCTAAGCCAGTAACTGAATAGAGCCTACTTCTTAATTAATCTGGAGGAAAAATGTACGGTAGTATCTTTAATTTGAAGCCCAAAC
This sequence comes from Chloroflexota bacterium, assembly GCA_013911545.1. Taxonomy (GTDB): domain Bacteria; phylum Chloroflexota; class Dehalococcoidia; order Lucifugimonadales; family Lucifugimonadaceae. Next base: position 14,604 of record JACETA010000010.1, read on the forward strand.
AAGGCAAGAAAAATGAATTAATAAATCACCTTAAAATGGATGAAGATAAACCAGAAGGTGGATTAGCTTGGTATGTTTTAAATCCTGATGATGATGGAGATTTAGTGGCTATTGCAGTATTTAAAGATAAAGATTCGTATGTAGCAAATGCTGAAAGACCCGAACAACACGAAAATTTTATGAAAATGATGGGTCTTCTTGAGGAAGAACCAAAATGGAAAGATGGTCAATTTGTTATTGGAGAAAATTTATAAATAATAAATTTTTCATGATGATAAATATATGACTAGAAGTTTTAAACATTTAATTTCATTTTTAATTATATTGTTGGTTATTATTTTTTTAACTTATATTTTAAGTTTTGATACCTTAAGCATTAACGAAATACCTATAGTTT
>JACETA010000011.1 GCA_013911545.1 Chloroflexota bacterium
ATATAATTAAATACGGACTTTTATCTACAGCTCAGATTGGTTTAAATGCCCACTTACCAGCTTCAATTGAATCTGAAAATTCGGAAATAATTTCTATTTCATCAAGGGGGATAGAAAAAGCTAAAATAGTTGCAGAAAAATATGATATAAAAAAGTTTTTTGGTTCATATCAAGAACAAATAAATGACCCGGAAGTTGATGCAATAATAAATTCACTTCCAAATAGTATGCATTGCGAATGGACCATTAAGAGTGCAGAGGCAGGGAAACATATTTTATGTGAAAAGCCTCTTGCCACAACAATTAATGAGTGCAGGAAAATGATAGATGCTGCAAATGCCAATAATGTTCTTTTAGTTGAAGCTTTTACGCACAGATGGAATCATCATTTAAAAACAGCAAAAAAAATTATAAAAAGTGGAGAATTAGGCAGCGTGGTAACTACTGACTCATCTCTATGTTTTACAACTAATCCTGAAAATAACATAAGGTTTAATCCTGCGCTTTCTGGAGGCGCATTATGGGACGCTGGTTGTTATGCTGTATACGCGACTAGATTTGTTCTTTCAGAGGAGCCAATTTATGCAGCCGGAGAAAGCTTTGATATTAATAATTATGGAGTTGATACAACCTTTAAGGGTATTTTAGAATTTGAAAGCGGAGCGCTGTCAAGCATAACAACAAGCATGAACCAACCTTTTAAATGTCACATGAACATCGATTTGACAGGCGGAAGAATTGAGATACCTAATATGTTTGATGATTCTGGACCAATAATTATTAAGAAAGGAACTTCTGAGGAAAATACTAATGAAGAAATTTTAAAAGTTGAATCAAAATATAGGTTTGTAGAGCAGTTTAATGAATTTTCAAATTGCATTATAAATGACATTCCTCCAACTTTTCCACCTGAAGACGGGTTGAATAACACAGCTGTTATTCAGGCGCTGTACAAATCTTCAAATGAAGGAAAAAAGGTCAAAATTAAAAGTGAATAAATGTTGAAAAGGATAATTCAAATAGTTGTCTTGCTGTTACCATTTTTAATATTTTTGATTTTTTCCTCATGCTCAGGTCATGATGACTTTGTTATAACTACTGACCTCAGTTTGATCGAAAAAACATTATCTCAAAAAGAATTAGAATTTATTGAACACAGAAGAACATCAATCCAGCAATTTAAACCCTCTGAATCTGAGCTCAAAGAGCCAAGGTATAGAGTTAATAAATTTCCAAAAATTAATGAGGGTGAAGGATGCAATCAAAATTTTTACGAATTAGAAAATTCTATGAGAAACTATCCATTATTTATTATTGATTCAAGTGATACTGTGCTGGCATATCTAGTTAAATTTAGAAATACAACTGGAGTACTGTCTGCAAATAAAGTTCAAATACCAGTCTTTATGTTGGATGATTTCAAAATTTATTTTGGGTGCTAATTTATACAAAATTAACAATTGAATGATAAATTAAAAATAAAGGAGTTTATTATGGCTAAATTTTATGCTTTAGGTACTTATACTGAAGAAAGCTTCCAAGCTTTTATTAAAAATCCAAAACAGGACAGAAAGGCTGCAGTAAATGCTTTGTCATCTGCTATGGGCGCATCTTTTTCGGATATTGAATTTTTAAGAGGACCTTACGATTTCATAGCAACAATTGAAGCTGATAGCTTTGAAACTGTTGCAGCAGTGAAGATGGCTGTTGAATCACAAGGTGTGGGAACAATTGACATATTTGAAACAGTTGACATTAATGCAATAGCTGAAAAGGCGCAAACTGCAATGTCTAATTACACACCTCCGTCTGAATAACCAATATGCTGTACAGAAAATATGGTCCCAATATGATCGATTTATCTGTTGTTGGCCTTGGGGGGATAGTTGTAAAAGATACTAGTGTTAAAGAATCAGAAAAAATAATTAATTTTGCTTACGAAAGAGGAGTCAACTATTATGATGTTGCTCCAGGATATGGTAATGCCCAAGAATTAATGGGTCCTGGAATAAGTAAAATTAGAAATAAAATATTTCTTGCATGTAAAACTAATAAAAGAGATCAGGTTGGCTCTGAGGATGAACTTAATGACTCCCTAAAAAAACTTAAAACAGACTATTTTGACCTATATCAATTGCATGGAATGAAAACTGAAGATGACTTCCATAAAGTTAGTTCAAAAAACGGAGCACTAAAAACACTTTTTAAAGCAAAAAAGGAAGGTAAGATTAAGCATATAGGCTTTTCTTGTCATTCCATTAAAGTTGCAATTCAATTGCTCGATAATTACGATTTTGACTCAATTTTATTTCCTGTTAACTGGGCATTAATTTTAAATAAGGGTTTTGGGATTGAAATATTAGAAAAATGTAAAAATAAAAATATTTCAGTATTAGCTTTAAAGTGTATGGCTAATGGTCTTTGGCCAACTGATGATAGGGGAGAATTTCAAAAGTGTTGGTACGAGCCTTTGACGGATCAAAAAATTATTGAGATGGCCATTAAATTTACACTTTCAAAGAATGTTGTTTCTTTTCTGCCCCCTGGCAATGAAAAGTTATTCAAATTAGCTTTAGAATTTGTTAACAGTGGTTTAGGTGAAATAAATGATGAGGAAATAAAATTTTTACTAGATCAGTCAATAAAAACAAATACTATCGGGTCGTCTGAAGAAGTTTATATTTAATTTAGGGGGCGTTATACATTAGGCATTTTTCTTGGAGGAAAAATAAAGGGCTCCAATCCACAACACCCCTAAAATTATCTTTATTATCATACATTAATTAACCTCCACATTTCTATACCCATATGTCACGTTTTTTAAATCTTTCAATGAATTATGATATTTTCTATATATATATTTAAAAGGAGAATTATGATTATAGGGTTAATAGGTTTAGGTGAAATGGGTTCTGAAATTGGAAGGTCTTTCGTAAAAAATAAAATTAATGTTATTTCAGTTTTTGAAGGTAGATCAAAAAATAGTAAAGAAAGGGCAATGAAGTATGGGATCAAAGATGCTTTATCTGTTCAAAATTTTTCAAAAGAATCAGATATTGTAATCTCTGTTATACCTCCAGATAAGGCTCTTGAAACAGCAAAACTGTATTCAAGCTTTGCAAATAAAGAAAATCAAATTTATTGTGATTTAAATGCAATATCTACAATGACAGCGAAAAAAATTAAAAAACTTCTTGATCAAAGAAACTTAAATTATGTTGACGGTAGTATTATGGGTGGCCCACCCAGTGAAAAATATTCTCCTAGGGTCTATTTATCAGGAAAATTGGCAAAAAAAATACTCTTTTTATCTGGCAAAGGCATAGAAATAATAACCCTGACAGGCTCAGATTTTCAAGCTTCTGCCATGAAAATGGTATATGCATCAATTACAAAGGGCTCAAAAGCTCTTGTTGCAGGTGCTTTTATAGTCGCTAAAAAAAATGATGTATTTCAAGAATTAATTGAAGAATTAGAATATTCTGAAGAATATTTTCATAATGTTGCCTTGAAGCAAGTTCCAAGTATTAAGCACAAGGCTTACAGATGGATTGGTGAAATGAATGAAATATCTTCAACTTTTAAAGATTCTGGCTTAACTGGCGGTTTTCATAGTGAATCAGAAAAAATATATGAATTAATAAAAGATTTGCCTTCAGGGAAATTTTCATTTGATGAAATAATACTGAAAATAACTGATAAAATGAAAGAATGAAAGATAAATTAATTCCTGAAATTATTAATCGAAAAAGTTCATTAACTTTTTCAGATGAAAAAATAACAATTGATGAAATTCAAATTTTAATTGAATCAATAAAATGGGCACCATCATCTAGAAACATGCAACCATGGAAAGTTATTTTTGTTTCAAAAGAAAGTACTTCTTATAAATCTTTATTTAATTCTTTAAGTGAAAGCAATCAAGAATGGGCATCAAATTGCACTTTATATGCCGTTTTCTGTGTTGAGGATGATAAAAGACTAAATAAGAAATTTCTAGATGTTGGATACGCTGGTCAAAATTTAATGCTTCAATCAGAAAGATTAAAAATTGACACCCATCCTATGGGGGGTTGGGATGAAGATAAAGTAAAAAAATCGCTTAAAATCCCAGATGAAAATCACGTAGTTTTTATTTTAGCAATGGGGAAAAAGGGAAGTCCAGATAAATTAAATGTTAATTTAAAAGAGCGTCACGATAGAGAAAGAATTAGAAACTCAAATGAAGAAAACTTTTCGTTTGATATCTGGAAATTTAATTAAAAAGGAATGAGGTAGTAATGGAGTTGTGGATTTTATTGCCACTAGTTTCCTCTTTGCTAATGGCTTCAGTAAATGTTGTAGACAAGTTCTTCGTTCTGGAGGGTGATGATAATTTAGACTACAAGTCATTTTGTTTGTATAGCGGAGGAATGCAAATATTAATTTTCGCTATCCTTTTTATTTTTGACCCAATAAATCTAAATTTGCTTTTAAGCGCTCAATCATTATTAGTAATTTTGGCAGGAGTTTTTTTTGGTTTAAGTTTAATATTTTTAGTAAAAGCAATGGATATTGAAGAAATATCTAGAGTAGAGCCAATTTATCTAATTCATACAATTTTAGTTCCCGTAATTGGATTATTCTTTTTAAATGAAAGATTATCTTTAATAAAATATTTGGGTATATTCTTTATATTTTTATCATCAATTTTTGCTTCTATTAGGTGGGATAAAAATATTAAGTCAATAAATAAATCGGCTATATTGAGCTTAATTTTAGGGGGTATATTTTTTGCTATTGCAAGCATTCTTATTAAATATTCAATAGATGAAAAATTATTTTCTGACTTTCAAATTTTAAGCTTAAGAGCTTTAGGGTTGTTTCTTGCAGCAGGCATGCCATTTATCAAAATGGTTAATTTCAATAACTTAAAAATATTTTTTAGTCATAAAAGAAGGGGTCTAGCTTTATTTATTTTTGAGACCATTTTTCCATTAATAAGCATGTACCTAATTGTTCTTTCATTAAACCATATTGAGATTTCTGTTGTTAATTCTCTAAATGGATCCAGGCCAATTTTTACAATAATTTTTAGTCTATTTTTGGCATATATTTTAAAACAAGTCACTCAAGAAAAGTTAGATATAGTTAATATAAATATTAAATTTACTTCAGGGATATTGGCTTTGCTGGGAATTATATTGCTAGCTTAATAAGGAAAATCAACTTCATTATTTAAAGCATATTTTGCTTGATCTACTCCAAAATCTTCCTGCAACTGAATACTTAATCCGCCGTCAATTACTAATGAGTGCCCAGTTATAAAAGATGCTTCATTTGAACATAAAAATGCTACACCATTTGCAATATCTTCAGGTAGCCCTGTCCTCCTTACCGGGTATTGTTCTTCAAAGAATTTTAGACCAGATGGTCTCTCTTTCCATCTTACTTCCATTTTTTCTGTAACTATATGACCTGGGCAAATAGCATTAACTCTCACTCCCATAGGTCCGAAATCACATGCCATTTGCTTCGTCATCCCAATTACTGCTGATTTTCCAGCTTCATATATAAGAGCACCCTTGGACATTAATAACCCGTGAACCGAAGATATGTTTATTATGTTTCCATTGTTTTTAATAAGTTCTTCGCCAGCATATTTTGCTCCTAAGTAAATTGCTTTTTGCAGCATGGCTATTCCTTGGTCCCAATTTTCTTCATCAACTTCTAGGGCAGAGCCTCCAAAACTTGAATTATCTGCTGTAGAAAAAGCATTTTGAATTAAATTATCAATTCTTCCAAACTTATTTAAAGTGAAGTCAATCATATTTCTAATATCAGCAGATTTGGATACATCAGTTTTTATGACTTCGCATTCTCCGCCCATAGCGATAATTTTTTTAGAATTTTTTATTGCAGAATCAACATCAATATCTGCAATTACTATTTTAGATCCCTTCTCAGAAAATTTTCTTGCAATCCCTCCCCCTATACCTAATGCGCCACCAGTTACAATAGTGACTTTGTTTGAAAAACTCATAATCCCTCCTATATAGAAATGTAATCAATATTAAAAATTTATCTTTTTTAGATTACACTTAAATCAATAAATTGTTCATTCATTATTGTGAAAAGATACAGAGGCAGAATAAATTCAACCCAGAAAGACATCTTGAAATGGATGTTGAAAAATTTAGTTTTGATTTCAAAAGAAAAAATTTTAAGCGAAGGAAAGGAAAGATTCATGGAAGATACTGAATTTTTAATTCCTTGGTCACCTAGAGATTCATTTAATATTGATAATAAAAATCATATGTCAAAGATTTCAACTTCTTTAAGGTTGCTTGAGCAAAGAGGTTACATTAAAAGGCACAGAAATACTCCAAAAGGGCCAGTTGCATATGTGGCATTTACAAATGATGGAATTTTTATAGCTAAAACTTGGGCAAGAATTACAGAATCAAACGAAGAAGATGATTATAAAAATTTTGATGACATTGAAAAAGGGTTTGAAAGGCAAGATTCAGATAGTTACGACCAATGGAACCAAGGGGATGAAATATAATTATCTTTTTTCTATAAAATGCTTCAATTGATCGATAATAATCGGCAAAATTTCTTTGATGCTTTTTGGGTTACCGGGCAAATTTAATATAAATGTATTTCCTCTTGTGCCAGCAGTTTGCCTACTTAAAATTGCATTTTTTGAATATTTCAAGGACTCAATCCTCATGAACTCGCCAAAACCAGGGTACTCTCTATCAATTATTTCTAATGTGCCATCTGGCGTAAGGTCCCTTGAAGACGGCCCTGTACCTCCAGTAGTAAAAATGATGTCTAATTTATCCCGGTCTGATAGTTGAATTAAGGTATCTTTAATAATTTTCTTATCATCAGGGATAATTTCTCTTTTTAAAATATTGAAATCATTATCAGTTGAAAGTATTTTTTCAATTTCAGGTATACCTTTATCTTCATAAACTTTATTAAAAGCTCTGTCCGAAACACTAATTATTCCTATATTTATCATAAATTTTATTATACGATAAAAATTATTGATCTTTGAAAGCAAAGGAACATAAATGGGAAATATTGATTTATCTATACTAAATGATCTTACGGCTTTTGATTCTGCTACAGTCCAAAATGCAGCTATAAGAATTAGAGGTTTTATTAATGAGTCAGATGATTACACTGGGACTTCATTAAAAAGATACACAGGGGAAATGCCAACTGTTGTTGGTATAGCAACTACTGTGAAAGCAAAAGCTCTTCATAAGCCTACGGAAAATGAAGGGACTGTTCCATGGAAGGAATACTATGAAAAAATTTCGACAATAGAACTGCCTTTTATTTCAATTTTTGAAGATATTGACAGTCCAAGAAATAGAGCAGCGTTATTTGGGGACAATATGGCTTTTATGCACTCATGCTTAGGAGCAGTTGGTGTTGTTGCTTGTGGCGCTATTAGAGATGTTCCGGGAATACAAAGGTCTGGCATTAGTGTTTGGGCTGAAGGAAGAGTTCCGGGCCATGGACCATTTAATGCAGTTTCACTAGGGGAACAAGTTAATATTGATGGATTAAATGTAAATGAAGAAGACATTTTAGTGGCAGATGCTGACGGGATAACAAAGATAGAAAATGAAATACTAAAAGACATAATTAAAGCTTGCGAAGAAGTTAGAAAAGATGAAGCAAGGACACAAAAATTCTTTTCAGTAAAAGATAAAACAAGATATAAAACTTGGACCGCTCAAGATTATACCTAAGATCTTAGTGACCTAAAGCTCGGCGAAATTAAATAACATGCTACATGAACAATTATTAAGCATGCTGAACCTATAAAAATTGTTGGATTGACCCCAATTGTGTCACCTAATGCTCCCCCAATAATAAATCCGAGCCCATAAAGCTGTATAAATGTAAAAAATAAACCAACAACTCTACCTTTGTGTTTATCGTCAGGGAGTGTTTGCAGAAGAATTATAATTACAGTAAACCAAATTACATGAAAAAAGCCCCCAAGGCCTAAAAAAATCCCTGAAAGTATAATTGATTTTGATAAAGCAAGCCCTATAAGCGTCAAAGAATAGCCAGTTATGCACATTACAATTGCCTTAGAGTTTCTAAATAAATTTTGAGCTAAAGGAAGCACTACTGACCCTACCATTGCACCTAAAGCTCCAGCACTAAGCAAAATTGCGTAACCAGTTGAGCCAGTATTTAAGATATCTTTAGAAATTTTAGGTATCAAAGGCTGAGTTAAGCCCCAAAACAATATTGTTGAAGTTAAAATTAATAATATTCTTATATTGATAAATTTATAAGAATATGAAACACCATCCATTAAAGTTTTTTTACTTGCATCTTCCTTGCTTTCCTCTTTCCTTGTTTCCTTGAAGCCTAAATAAAATAAAATTGCAAAAACTACGCTCAAGAGATGGACAGCTGGCATAGAAAAGAAAATAAACGTATCTTCAATAGAAGTGAAAAATATTGCTATTATAGGAGGGCCCGCAGTACTTAATACTTGATTTACAAATTCCATAATTGAATTTCCAAGTGTTAAAAATTTAAATGTGGCAACATCAAGTATTAAATTTCTTGCTGCAGGAACTTCAAATCCTGCCTGAATACCAATTCCAAAAAAACATAAAACAACTATTGGTAATGCGTAAAAATCTAAATGGATACTCAATGCAACTATAAAAAATAGAAAAACGGAAACAATTCTTACAGAAAGGAATATTTTTTTTCTTGAATATTTATCAGCTAGTTGTCCACCAAGAGGCGCAATAAGTAAAACTGTAAGTGTTGGGCTAGCTGCAACTAAACCAACTATCGTAGTTGAGTTAGTTTTCTCTAATACCCACCAATTAATTAAATAATTTCTTATAACCCATCCAGAAAAGGCAAAACCATTAGCTAGCATTAAATATGTAAAAGTTTTACTTAAAACAGGATTCATAGCGATATATTGCTATTTTATTTTATAGATTTCAATAGGGTCTATAACTCAATTAAATTAATTTTCCATTTTATAGTGCACCCAACTGGGTCTGTAGAGCTAATTTCTGGGTCTTTTCCTTCGATTAAGCTTTCTATTGCATCTTCTAAATATTTTTTATTAACATTGCTTTCATCTTCATAGTTATCATCAATTGTCCCTTGATACTTCAAAAGCCCTAATTCGTTGAAAAGGAAAACTTCAGGGGTTCTTTCTGCGCCATACATTTTTGCTACTTCTTGAGTTTCATCATAAAGATAAGAAAAATTGAATTTTTTTTCAGAATGCCTTTCTTTCATTTTAGTAAAATTATCTTCAGGGTATTTTTCTGCATCATTAGAACTGATCATAATTGTTGATAGTCCGCTTGATTTATATTTTTTTTGAATATTGATAATCCTGTCTTCCCATGCTTGTGCATAAGGGCAATGATTGCAGCTAAAAATTACTAATTTGTATTCACCTAAATTAGCCATATCTAGACTTACATCATTACCGTCAGTAGACGGAAGTAAAAAATTTATATAAGGTTCGTTTAATTTTATATTAGACATTAGTCCTCCTTAAGGTCTGATAGTATTTTTTTTAATTTTTTTTGTGATGGCAAAGGTGAAATTCCGCCACCATCTTTTTCAAATGTCCTGCAATTATCAAGCCTATAAATATTAGTATTTATTTCTTCAAATTGAACGTCATTTATTAATATTGTTGGGGAGCCTATAAATTTAAATTGATTGGCTTCAGATTCTGTTGAAATTAATTTAGATTTAATATCAACGCTTAGATTTAAATCATTTATAGCTCTTTGTATCCTTTCTAGGGTTGGCTTGTAAGAAGGGCAGGAGTCATTATGAATAATTAGTATCTTGTTTTTCATCCTAAAAGCTTTCCAGAACTTCCGCTATTTTCTTTAGTTATTTCTTTAAAAATTATTTCAACAGCTGATGGCTTGCATCCAGTAATCCTTACAAAGGATTCTGTTATTTCTTCAGCAAGAGCTTTTTTTTTATTTTCGCCTCTCCCTGGAAACCATAAAACTTCTACATAAGGCATTTATAAAAACTTACCTTTCCCTTCAGCAATTTGCCCAGCAGTAGGCCCTCTGTGCTGATGAATATGTGAATGGTCACCTTCAAGCCTTTTTGCCATAACATTGGGGTCAACTGGCCAAGGTAATACGTTGCTAATTTTTGACCAACTTTCCCATTCAGTACTCATTTCTTTTACCCTATCTTTTTCTTTTCCAGCTAAGTTATTTAGTTCTGTGCGGTCATCATTCATATTGTAAAGTTCCCAATCCCCGCCATATTCCTTAACAAGCTTCCATTCACCTTTCCTGATACCTTGATTACCTTCATGTTCCCAATACATTGGCTTTTCTCTTGACCATTTATTGCTTAATAAATTTAAGAAACTTTCTCCTTCCAGAGGTTTAATTTTATTTCCATTAAATTCATTGGGGTAATTCGCTCCAGCTGCATCAATCGAGGTAGCTGGGATGTCCATTATATGTAAAGGTTCCGATTCAACTCTTGGTTCGTTAATTTTTTCAGGCCAGTGCACAATCAATGGAGCACTTATTCCACCTTCATGAATCCACCTTTTAAATAACCTAAACGGACTATTACTTACGTTTGTCCATGGTGTTTCATAACTTTGAAATGTTGTTCCAGGGCCTGGTCTTAAATTAGGAATATTTCCTACTCTTACTGGTTCGCCGTTAATTAAATTTGTTTCCCATTGTGAAGTGTTGCTCCAGTCTCCATCTTCTCTCATCAATTCCGCGCATCCACCATTATCTGACATAAAGAAAATTAAGGTATTTTCAAATTGATTATTTTTTTTAAGAGAATCTATAACTTTGCCAATACCTTGGTCCATGCTGTCTATCATTGCTGAATATGCTGCCATTTTAGAATCTTCCCAGTCAGGATATTTTGCATCTTCCCAATTTCCTACATCAGAATCTCGTGGAGAAATATCCCATTTAGAATCTACTATTCCCAAACCTTTCATTTCTTCATGTCTTGCTGTTCTAAAATAATCCCAACCTTTTAGATACTTGCCTTCATATTTTGCAATGTCCTCAGGCTTAGCATGAAGGGGCCAGTGTGGAGCTGTGTATGAAAGGTAGAGGAAGAAAGGGTTTTCTTTGGACATTGATCTTGAAATCATTTCACAAGCTTTTTCGGACATTGCGTCAGTGAAATAATAATCTGGGTCATCTACATCAATAAATTTATCTCCATCCATTAGGCTTTCAGGTCTAAAAAAACTTGAGGCTGCATCCATTATTCCATAAAAATCATCAAATCCTCTCTGCTTAGGGGTGGGATGGTTGTCAGTTCCAGACTGCCATTTTTCCTTTTCTCTTGGATCCCAAGCTCCTCCAAGATGCCACTTTCCAGAAAGATATGTGTCATAATTCTTTTGCTTCAAAACTTCAGCAACAGTTACACATTCTTTATTTATAAACCCCCTGTATCCAGGTGCCCCTAAATCTCCAGATAATTGACCTACTCCAGCTTGGTGGCCAGTAAGGCCAGTCATTAATGATGCTCTTGAAGGACTGCATCTAGCTTGATTATAAAATTGAGAAAATTTGATTCCATTATTTCCTAAGCTATCTATATTGGGAGTTTTGATTTCAGATCCATAGCAACCTAAATCCGAATAACCTAAATCATCCGCCAAAATAATTATTATGTTGGGGTTACTTTCATTATTATTCATTTTTCCATCCTCCTAAGACATCTTTTGTAAATTGATCAACTGCTCGAGATATATCTGCAAAAGTTACAATACCTACTAGTTCTTCTGATTCTAGCTCAATTACAGGTAATCGGCTTATCCTTCTGTCAGCCATAACTCTTGCAGCTTCCATTACATCTGTATCGCTTTTGGCAGTATGCACAGGCGAAGTCATTACTTCATGAACTATTGAGTCGTTTGGGTTTTTACCTGAACCTAGGCATTTTGAAGTTATATCCCATGTAGTGACAATGCCTTCAACATTTAATCCATTCATTACAACTAATGATCCTACATTAAGTTCTCTCATTCTGGCTGCACAAGAAGTTATTGTTGCATTTGAATTAATTGTTCCAACTTTACTGGTCATAATTTTATTTATTTTCAAAATACCTCTCAAGCAATTAATATTAATATCTAGTATAGAAAATTATTGGGATTTGAAAAGAGTTAATTTTATGAAAATTTTAATTACTGGTATTACAGGAAGAATAGGAACCAATGTTGCAAATTTTTTTATAAAATCAGGACACGAAGTTACAGGATTTTCATGGAGCGAAGATCAAAAATTGGAAAAAATGAAAAAATTGGGATGTGAAATAGTAACTGGAGATTTAGAAAATTTAGAAGACGTAAAAAGAGCTGTAAAAGGGAATGATGTAATTTTCCATATGGGAGCAGCTTTTCAATCTGGAGGACCATTCACTCCAAGTCAGTATTTCGATATAAACGTTAAAGGGACTTTTAATGTTTTGGAAGCATCATTAAACAATAAGGATTTAAAACACTTAATTGTAACGAGCACAGATAGCACTATTCCTAAATATCCCAAAGATGGAATAAAGGATCCAATAGGAGAATTTGATATTACTCAAAATGCTACTGATTGGTATGGTTACTCAAAAATCCTAGCTGAAAATCTATGTAGAAGATATTACGATGCAGAAAAATTACCTGTATCGATATTAAGATTTTCAATGGTTTTTGGCAGATTTGAAGTGTGTGAATGGTCTCAATTCTATACTGGTCATTTTCTAGAAACATTTAGAGGCGACCTGAAAAATGCTAACACTTTTAATTTGCTAAAAGATGAGATTTCAAAAGGAAATAAATTAATAATCCCATGTAATAATGGTCTTTCTTGGAAAAAACATGTTATAGATATAAGGGATATTATCCATGCCTACGACATGATGATGTGCAATAAAAATACATATGGTTCTACTTATCAAATTGCTGGCCCAGAAAGCTTTAAATGGTCTGATGTAATACCGGTTTTATCAGAAAAACTAAATTTAAACTATTGTTCTGTAGATATACCTACAAATCCGACTTATTATGAATTTGATTTAAGCTCTAGTAAAAAAGATTTTAATTTTAATCCTTCATGGGATATTTTTTCTATGATTAAAGATGAACTCGACTCTTCAGAAGAAGATTTTGGTGATTTGGTGCCTACTGAATTAGATTTCAGGAGAGGCTTTCAGGTCTAAATTTGTTACTTCTAAATATAATCCAACTATAAATTAAAACCATTATCATCCCTAAAGCTCCTGGGACGTACAATTTGTTTACTAATGAAGTAGTTATAAAAAATGTAGGTAATAGTAGATTCACAATTAACGGAAATAATGAATTGTTCCAAGTTTTCCAAGGTAATACACTAATAAATAAGCTAACCAGGAACCATCCAAAAAAATTCTCTAAAGGTACACCATAAAATCCTCCTGGCTCATTATTCCATACCCAATACCCAAGAGGACCTGACATAAGAGGATCAATTAATAAGTCATAATAAGTCGTAATAGAAGCAAATATGAAAGGGAAGAAAATTTTCTTAATTTTCAAAAATGAAATTAAGTCTAATGCAAAAGATGAAACTATAATCCATGCGCACACTAAAACCAAAGGAACATCAAATAATTTATAACCAAGTTTATCTGTGTATTCGTACCCTCCGTACGGGAATGATGTTATAACACCAATAATTTCTGATAAAAAACCTATTAAACCTGCAATCAAAAGTAGTAAAGCTGTACGAGTTTTTTGACTAATAGCACATAATATTGCTGCAGTTAGTATAAAAATAGGTGGTGTCCACTCAGTATTTTTAAACATATCTTCGTTTAAAAATTGTATTAAAATGCCTCCGCAAAAAAGAATCAGAAATAAAATTAATACAGAAATACTTATTATTTTTTTAAAAATCATTATTTATTAAATTCGCTGTTATTTTCGAAGATTTTAATACAGTGGGTGTTCCGCCACCAGGGTGGGTCGTGCCTCCCACATTGTATAAACCTTTAATCGCCCCTTTGTTAGGGTGCCTAAAAAAGGAGTTTATATAGCCATGTGAACTTTTTCCATACAAGGATCCTCCAAATGAATTATGCTCTTGCATAAAATAATTTGGAGATTGGATTTTTTTAACCTCTATATCTTTACCGGTTATTTCATAACCATAATGTGAAAGTTTTTTAAAAATCTTATTGGTTGCTATTTCAACTTCATCCTTACTCCATCTATTTTGGGTTGCTGGAGAATTTGCCATAATAAATAAGCTAGAGTAATTTTCAGGTGCAACAGAATTATCTGTTACAACAGGATTACATAAATAAATAGTTGGGTCCTCAGGGAAAATTCTTTTAACAAACAGATCATCAAATTCCTTATTGTAATTATTTGAAAATAAAATATTATGGTGACCTGATTTTATTTTCTTTTTTATTCCTAAAAGCAATATAAATCCAGATAGTGAATAATCACTTATTTTATTTTTATGAGCTAGTCCTGTTAATGAATTTAAATTAGAAACATCTGAGTTGTTAACAACGATATCAGCTTTAATGGATTCATTTTCAGTATCAACACCAACTACATTTTTTCCAGAAAATCTAATTTTTTTAATTTCAGTATCTTTTAATACTTCTACGTTATTTTTTTCTAACAAATTTTCTAAAGATTTAATTAAATTATAAATACCACCTTTTATGTACCAACTTCCAAATGCAAATTCTATGTAAGGAATTATAAAAAACATACCTGGTGTTTTTGTTGGTGATGATCCAACGTATGTTG
>JACETA010000012.1 GCA_013911545.1 Chloroflexota bacterium
ATATAAATGTCTGGACATTCAAAATGGAGCACAATTAAACACAAGAAAGGTGCCTTAGATGCTAAAAGAGGTAAATTATTTACTAAGTTAAGTAAAGAAATTATTGTTGCAGCTAGAGAAGGGGCCGACCCAGAAATGAATTTCAGGTTAAGGCTAGCAATACAAAATGCAAAAGTTTCCAATATGCCCAGCGATAACATCGAAAGAAGCATAAAAAAAGGATCTGGCGAAGACACTGGGGGGGCAATTTTTGAGGAAATAACTTATGAAGGTTATGGCCCTGGCGGAACAGCGTTTATCCTGCAAGCTCTTACAGATAATAAAAATAGGACTGCAGCTGAAGTTAGATCATGCTTTTCAAAAAATGGTGGTAATTTAGCTGAAAGTGGAGCGGTGTCATGGAATTTTGAAACAAAAGGTGTGATAGGTATACACACGCAAAAAGAATACATTGATGATATTTCAATGAATGGGATAGATGCTGGGGCAATTGATGTTGAAGTAGAGGATTTAAATATAACTTTTTATACAACTTATCAAGATTTTGAAAATGTAAAAAAATTTTTAGAATCTGAAAATACTGTACAAATTGATAGTTCAGAAATAGAACTTGTTCCCAATACATTTGCTGAAGTTGATAAATCCATGGCACTTAAAACTATGAAATTATTAGAAAAATTAGAAGATTTAGATGATATTCAAAAAGTATTCTCAAACTTAAATATAACTAATGAATTAATTGATGATTTTGAATAATTTGTATGGAATCATATAAATTAAATCCAGATTTTAAACCAAAAGGTGACCAATCTAAAGCTATTGATAAGTTATATCAAGGATTGAATAGTGGAGGGAAAAGGCATACTTTATTAGGTGTTACAGGTAGTGGAAAAACATTCACTATGGCAAATACAATTTCGAAGCTAGAAAAGCCAGCATTAATCATTGCCCACAATAAAACTTTAGCTGCACAACTAGCTACAGAATTTGAAGAATTTTTACCTGAAACAAATGTTCACTATTTTGTTTCATATTATGATTATTACCAACCTGAAGCTTATGTGCCTAGATCTGATACTTATATAGAAAAAGAGGCAGATATTAATGAAGAAATAGAAAAGTTAAGGCACGCATCTACTAATAATTTATTAAATAAAAAAAATGTTGTTATTGTTGCCTCTGTTTCATGTATTTATGGATTAGGTGACCCTGATGAATATAATGATTTCAAGGTAAATTTAAAAACGGGAGGTCAGCAAAATTTAAGAGATCTGCAGAGAAAATTAGTCTCAATGCAATATGTTAGAAATGAAATAGATTTACAAAGAGGAACATTCAGGGTCAGGGGAGACACGTTAGAAGTTATCCCGTCTGATGAAGAGGTTGTAACAAGGGTACAATTCTGGGGAGATGAAATTGAAAAAATTACATCAGTTGATAATTTAACTGGAGAAGTTTTAAATAAAAAAAATGATTTTTCTATTTTTCCTGCAAAACATTGGGTTACTAGCGAAGAAAGAATGGTATCTGCAATAAAAGATATTGAAAATGAACTTCAAGAACAAATTAAGTTTTTAAAATCTCAAAATAAACTATTAGAGGTCCAAAGATTAGAACAGCGAACATTATTTGATATTGACCTGATGAAAGAAACAGGTACATGCCCAGGCATTGAGAACTATTCAAGACACCTTGGAAGAAGGGAGCAAGGGTCTCCGCCACAAACTTTAATTGATTATTTCCCTGATGACTTCATAACATTTATTGACGAAAGCCACATTACATTACCCCAAATAAGAGCAATGTCTAGCGGTGACTTTTCTAGAAAATCAACTTTAGTTGATTATGGCTTTAGACTTCCATCAGCAATTGATAATAGGCCACTAAATTTTGAGGAGTTCAATAATAAAGTTAACCAAATTACCTTTGTTTCTGCTACACCTGGCCCTCACGAAAAGGAGGTTGAAGAAAGTAGGATTTTTCAAATCATGAGACCAACGGGCCTTCTCGATCCAAAAATAACAATATCACCATCTAAAAATCAAATTGATAATTTAATTCAAAGAATTAGAGATAGAATTAGTCAAAAACAACGAATACTAGTCACAACACTAACAAAAAAAATGGCAGAAGAGCTTTCAGAATATTTAATTGAGATGGGAATAAAAACTCATTACCTTCACTCAGAAATAGATACACTTGAAAGAATTGAAATACTTCGTGATTTAAGATACGGAATTTATGATGTTGTTGTAGGTATAAATTTACTTAGAGAGGGATTAGATTTACCTGAAGTGAGTTTAGTTGCAATTTTAGATGCAGACAAAGAAGGTTTCTTGAGATCCTCCACATCTTTAATTCAAACTATTGGGAGAGCTGCAAGACATATAGATGGAGAGGTTGTTATGTATGCAGACAGAAAAACTGATTCAATGGAATATGCTATTAAAGAAACAGAAAAAAGAAGAAGGGTTCAGCATGAATTTAATAAAAAAAATGATATTACTCCTACATCAATAAATTCTTCTATAAAAGATATTACTGAAAAATTAAAAAGTAATGAAGAAAATAAAGAAATTTTTGAAGGAGATATCAAAAAAGAAGATGCTTTTAAAATGATTAAAAAACTGGAGAAAGAAATGAAATCTTTCGCCAAAAGCATGGAATTTGAAAAAGCAGCTTTAATTAGGGACCAAATTCAAGATATACGGAAAATTAGCAAGTAGTAGAATAAATAAAATCATCTAGTGTATAATATTGTTATGAGTGAAAATTTAAACAAAGATAAAGTTATTGATGCATTAAAGGAAGTATTTGATCCGGAAATTCCTGTAAACATTGTTGACCTAGGATTAATTTATGATGTTGAAATAGACGGAACTGATGTTGATGTTAAAATGACTTTAACTGCAGCAGGTTGTGGAATGGGACCATATATAGCTCAACAAGCGGAGTGGGCAATTTCTGAAATTGACGACGTTGAAGATGTAAATGTGGATATTGTATTTGACCCTCCATGGGATCCAGAAAGAATTACTGAAGACGGTAAAAAACTTCTCGGAATCGACTAAATGTCTCCACAAAGAAAACTTACACCACAAGAAGAAGCACGTCTATCCCAAGTTAGAGAGAATTTTCAAAAAAGAAAACAGATAACGCAAAGCATTTCAACTGTATCAAATAAAATTGGAGTTTACAGTGGAAAAGGCGGTGTTGGCAAAACAACTGTTTCAGTTAACCTAGCATGTTCGTTGGCTTCACAAGGAAAATCGGTTGGAATTTTTGATGTAGACATAGATTGCCCTAATGTTGCAAATATTCTTCATTTAAGTGAGGGGCCTACACAAAATGAGAAAGATAATAAATTTTACCCATCATCCCGTTTCGATATAAAAGTTATGACAATGTCTTTTTTTCATGAAAATGAAGAAGAGGCAACTATATGGAGAGGCCCAATGATTACAAATGCAATAAATCAACTTCTCCAAATGACTCATTGGGGTGAACTTGATTATTTAATTGTTGATTTGCCCCCAGGAACATCAGATGGCCCACTAACTGTTATGCAAACATTAAATTTAGATGGATTTATTATTGTTACAGCCCCTCAAAAAGTTGCTAAATTAGATGCAATCCGATCTATAAATATGATAAAAAAATTAAATCAAGAAGTAATAGGGGTTGTTGAAAATTTTTCTGGTCCGGTCTTTGGGTCAGGTGCCGCAGATGAAATCTCTGAACAATTTGATATACCAAAACTTGGTTCTATATCTTTAAATGGTGAACACAATTCCGGAACTAAACCGGCATCAATGACTTCAAAAACAGTAAAAGACGAATTTTTAGAAATTTCTTCTGCTGTAATAGAAAAATTTAATAATTAAATCTTTCTAAGCTCTTCAGCTAACCTTTCCCCAACAATTTCTTCTTCACCATCATACAATCCAAACGGAGAAATTCTAGCTAAATTACCATTAAAATTTCCGTCCATATCTTGATCACATCTTATCCATATTGCTGGATTTCCGTCTCTTAATGCATTCTGAACATCTATCAAACTAGAATTATTTTTTGTTAACGTAATTTTCACACCATGAGGGTCATGACCCAAAGTATTTTCTTGGACTTCAACTTCTATCCCTTCAATATTATTAATATATGAGGCAATCTTAATACATAATTTTTCAGCCTTAGCCAATCTATCTTCATGATTAATATTCATCCATATTTTAGCCGCTTCAACAGCTCCTATTATTTCTTGCCTATCAATTTTTTGAGGTCTCCCAACTCCTCTTACTCTCCTCATTTCATATGATATGAAGCTTTGCAATGCAACTTTATCAACTACTTCTCTGGTCCCTATGACAAATCCAGTTGAATGTGGGGCACCAAAATATTTAGCTGCATATGATACTGAATCAGCGCCCATATTTGAATATTTAGATAAATTTTCAAGTGGATAAATTTGCCCAGCTGCATCTACCATTACATAAAGATTATTTTTTTTAGCAATTTTAATTGTTTCTTCAAGACTTAAAGCTTTAGGGTCACTAAAAGTTTCATTTGCAACATAATGGACTGCTACAGTTTTATCAGTAATTGAATTTTCTAAATCCGCTGCAGTGACTAAATCTTCACTTCCAAATTCTACTAATTTTGCACCGGCATATGTTAAGCATCTTTCATAGTGATACCTTTGACGAGATTGAATTAAAATTTCATCTTTCATTCCAGTTGTATCTGGCAACCTAACAATAAGATCATCATTATCACCTGCCATAAATGCAGCAGTTGTAAGAGTAAGTGCAGAACCAGCACCAGAAGTTATATAGCAGGCTTCAGCCCCAAACAATTTTGAAATGTAGTCCCCTGCTTTTTGTTCAAGTTCATCCATTGGGACATACATATCTTGGGCGCTTTGCATAGCATCAATGACTTGTTGCGGTTGAGTAGAACCACCCAATAAAGTGACACTCCCGATTGCATTGATTATTGGCTTTATTCCAAGTTCGGAGTATATTTTATTTACCATTGTTTACCTCAAATAATTAGATTATTAAATTACAATTTAAATTATACGATAAAGATGAAAAAGAAAATAATTAAATCCAACAACATAGCAAATGCTAATTTAGATGGGTGGCTTAATAATCATGCAATTGTTATCGAAAATAAAAAAGTTAAAGAAATAATTAGTCAAAGCATTATTCCTGAAACAAGTTCTTTCAAGGTTATTGATTTTGGAAATTCTTATGCAATCCCAGGAATAATTGAAACTCATGCCCACCTACAATTTTCTGCAACTCCAGAAGCATATGAAATTTATTTTGAAGAAAATGAAGATCAAAGATATCAAAGGGCTGTAAAAAATGCTGAAACAGCTCTAATGTCCGGTGTAACCTCGCTAAGAGACTTAGGTTCTCCAAATAATTTAATTTTTCCAATTCATAATGATATTAAAAATGGCAAAATTAAGGGACCTAATATATACCCAACAGGAACGCCATTAACAGTAAAGGATGGACATTGCTGGTTTTTTGGAGCTACAGTAAATAATTTAGATGATATTTTTAGTGTTATTGATAATCAACTTTCACTCGGAGCAACACATATTAAAATGATGGCTTCAGGCGGAAACTTTACTCCAAGCTCTAACCCAAGAATTTCTCAATTTTCTCTAAAAACTATTCAAGAGACAGTAAATTACTGCAATAAAAATAATACTTATCTTTGCGCTCATACGTTATCAAGAAACTCAACAATCCAATGCATTGAAAGCGGAGTACAGAATATTATACATGGAAGATGGTTTGATGAGTCAACTGACAAAGCATATTCATTTAGTAAGGAATATTCAAAAATGATAGTTGATAAAGGTTTATTTGTTGACTCAACAATATCAAAGCATTTATTGGAATATGAATCAAAATTAATGGGTGAAAAGCAAAGAGCTTCTAATCCAAATATAAAATCTGAACCAACATTAGAAAGCATAATAAATATTTTCAGATATCTTGATTCAGAAGGTGTAAAAATAATTGGAGCTTTAGATATGGGGATGTCTAGGGCAGATTTTAATAAAGCTGTTGCAAGCGCTTGGGTTCATGTTGAATGGCTGGGTTTTGATCACTGGAAAGCTATTAGGAGCATTACTACTACCAATGCAGAGGCTTTAAGGATTGAAAAAAGTAAAGGATTGTTAATTGAAGGATTTGATGCAGATGTTGTTTATTACAAAAATGATCCATCTCTTAATATAAGGAATTTAGTTTTTAATCCCCTTCATGTAATAAAAAATGGTGAAGTAGTTTTTTAATCTTCTTCTAGAGTTGAGGTATCGCCCTCAGGTAGACCTAGCTCTCTTGCCTTAAGTAATCTTCTCATTATTTTACCACTCCTGGTTTTCGGCATTGTTTCTACATATTCAATATCTCTTGGGGATACACCAGAGGAAAGCTTATTTTTTGCAAATTTCATTAATTCAAGCTTTAATTCTTTAGTCCATTTGTAACCATTATTTAAGGAAACGAATGCTTTAACTACTTCCATTGCTATTTTATCAGGCACTCCTATCACTCCAGCTTCTGCTACTGCCTCATGCTCTATAAGAGTGCTCTCAACTTCAAAAGGGCTAACAAGATGACCAGCGGTATTTATAACATCATCTGACCTTCCTTGGAACCAAAAAAAGCCATCTTCATCCATGAAAGCTTCATCTCCTGTAATGTACCATCCTTTTTTAAATCTTGAATTATATCTTTCATCGTTGTTCCAGTAAGCAAAAAATTGTGAAGGCCACCCTGGCTTAACAGCAAGAATACCGGGATTATTCGGCTCCAATCTATTTAAATCTTTATCAAGAATTGCAATTTCTACTCCAGGAATAGGGACACCCATACTTCCTGGCCTAATTTCCATAAATGAATAATTAGCACACATTATTGCTCCTGTTTCAGTTTGCCACCAATTATCATGAATAGGCATTCCATAATTTTCATTGCCCCAAACTACTGCCTCTGGGTTTAAAGGCTCACCAACACTTGCTATGAATCTAAGAGTTGAAATATCATGTTTTGAAATTGGACCTGAACCTGCTTTCATTAGCATTCTTATTGCAGTCGGCGCAGTATACCAAATAGTCACATTGTGATCTTGAATAATTGAGTACCATTTTGATGCTGAATATCCACCTTCGTAAATTATTTGAGTGACCCCATTACTCCATGGTGCAAACATTCCATAAGAAGTTCCTGTAACCCATCCCGGGTCAGCTGTACACCAATATGTGTCATCAATTTTCATATCAAGCGCCCATTTTCCAGTTGCATATTGCTGAACAATTGATTGGTGTCTATGGAGCGCTCCTTTTGGCTTACCAGTTGTACCAGAAGTGTAATGCATTATTGAATAATCGTATTGAGAAGTATTTTCAACCGAAGATATTGGCACAATTTCTTTCATTAATTCTTCATAAGATAAATCATTTTCAACAACAGGATCACTATCCCTGCCATTTTTATTAACAATTAAAATATTTTTTAATTCAGGAAGCTCACCAATTATTCCACTTATTTTTCTTCTTAATTCAGGCTGAGTTACAAGAATTTTTGCTCCTGAATCTAGCATCCTGTCTTTAACTGGTTCTGGGCCAAATGCTGAAAACAATGGCCCTACAATTGCTCCAATTTTTAACCCTCCAAAAACAGAAATATAACATTCTGGAAGCCTGTCCATAAACACAAATACCCTGTCACCTTTTGTTACTCCTAATTTTTTTAAAACTGCTGCAAATTTATCTGTTTGAATTTTTAAGTCACTAAAAGAGTAGGTTTCTTTTTCATCATTCTTTCCATGCCAAATCATAGCAGTTTTATCTCCATTGCCTTTTTCTACATGACTATCTATACAAACGTGTGCATTATTTAAACCACCACCTGGAAGCCATGGGATTTCATTAAAAATATCTTCCCAGTCAAAATCTTTTTTAAAATCATTTAAATTTTCAATATTTGGTGTAATTTTTGGCTTACGACTACCTATTTTTTCGATTTTCTTAAAATCCATATTATCCCCATATAATTTTTAGCATTTAAGTTTTTATTCAACTAATATATCATTAATCAATTATTAATTTTGAACATAGATTAATTTAGATCACATAACCAAATGTTTATAAGAAAAATTTAAGTAGAGTAAGCAATAATGAAAGTATTATTTTTAAAAGATAATTTACCGACAGCGATGGCTGGAGAGATAAAAAATGTAAAGCCAGGTTTTGCTAGAAATTTCCTTATACCAAACGGGATAGCTGAATTAGCAAACAGGTCTTCAATTGAAAGAATAGAAAAATTAAGAAAACAGGCTGATGTTAGAAGAGGTGAAATGAAATCAAGATGGCAAACTGTTGCCAATGAGATAAATTTATTAGAGCTTGAAATAGTTGCTCAAACTGGACCAACCGGAAAACTTTTCGGTTCTGTAACAAGTTCACAAATTGCTACTTCAATTGAAGAAAATCTTGACGGAGTTACTATTGACAGGAGGTCAATTAGGATTCAACAGCCAATTAAGGTAATTGGTTCTTATTCAGTTCCGTTAAAATTATTTGAAGGTGTAGATGCAGAAGTTAAATTAAATGTTAAATCCGATGGAAATGTAATGACAGAAGAAATGGTTGAAATAACTGAAGGCAGCAAAGAAGTAGATGCAGAAAGCCCTGAAGAAGTCTTGGAAGAAAGTGATTCTCAACCTGAAGATACTGCAGCTGAAGAATCTGGCAAAATAGATAATGAAGTTGAAGAAAATACAAAAGAAAGCGCCCCATAAAAAAATCTAGCGAAGAAGAGTAATATTGCTTGGTGAAAAACTGCCGCCTAATGATATTGAAGCAGAAGCGTCGGTAATTGGTTCAATAATTATCGATGGGGATTCACTTGTAAAAATTTCAGGATTCCTTCAACCTTCTGACTTTTTTAACGAATCCCATGAAATGTGTTATACATCATGCATAGAAATGCTTGAAAAAGGTGTGGCTATTGATGAAAAAACTTTAGGTGATTTCTTAGAATCTGAAGGAAGGATTACTAAAGTTGAAGGAGGTCGAGGATATTTAGCTCATATGGTTTCTCAAGTACCTACACATTTGCATATTGAGCATTATGCCAGAGTAGTCCATAGGACCGCAACTCATAGAAGGCTTATTTCAGCTGCCAACGATATTGCTAAAATTGGATTCCAAAACAGTCAAGATGTCGACGAAGCTTTGAATCAGGCAGAAGATATTTTATATGACATAAGATCTTTTCATGATTCAAGAGACTTTGTTTTGATAAAAGATCCCTTGGATGTTTATTTAAAATTTGATGATGAAGAAGAAACTGACAGAGCTCCTTTACCTTCAGGTTACCCAGACCTAGATAGCTTGCTAGGAGGATTAAATAGGTCAGACATGATCGTATTAGCAGCTAGGCCAAGTATTGGAAAAAGCACATTAGGCCTTAATATGGCAAGAAATATTGCTGGAAATGGTAAAAAAGTTGCCATTTTTAGTCTAGAGATGGGCGTCGATCAAATTGCAATGAGGTTACTTTCTTCAGAAGCAAAAATAGAAACAAACAGAATCAGGCAAAGGCTTACTACTGAAAGAGAAGATGAGAGGCTATTTGAAGCAATTGGTAGGCTCTCTGACTTAGATATAGCAATTGATGACACACCTATTCAAACTGTTACAGAAATGAGAGCAAAAGCTAAAAGATTACAAAAAGAAAGAGGGTTAGACTTTGTTGTTGTTGATTATATGCAGCTTATTTATGGAGGAAGAGGTGCCAATGAAAATAACAGAGCTCAAGAAGTAAGTAGAATTTCAAGAGCCTTGAAAGGAATGGCAAGAGATTTAAATGTCCCAGTAATCGCAATCTCGCAATTAAGCAGGTCAATTGAACAAAGGCAAAGCCATAGGCCAGTTCTTTCAGATCTTAGAGAAAGCGGAAGTATAGAACAGGATGCAGATATAGTTATGTTTATTCATAGAGAGGAGAAATACATATCTGAAGAAGAATGGTTAAGATCAAGGTCAATTGAGGAGGAGTACCCTAAAGGCTTGTCCGAATTAATTATTGCTAAACATAGGAATGGGCCTATAGGCAATGTAAATTTAGTCGTACAAGATCAATTTGCAAGGTTTATGTCAGCAAACAGACAATAAAATGACTCAAAAAAAACTATGGGAAGAAGAAATACCAAATTGGCTAGAAATATTAGATAGATTAGAAGAAGTTAATAAAATAGATGCAGATAATTACTTCATAAGTGATATAGAAAACGACTATAAAGAATTATCTTTAGAGGATGAAGCAAAAAAATTTAGTTTATATTGGAGCGGAAAAAGAAAATTAAAAACAAACAGAAAAGGGAGCTGGAAGCTTGGTTGGAGAAACTGGCTTCAGAAAGCTTTAAAACAAGAAGAAAATTATGGAAGATTTAAAGAAAAATCTAAAAAAAATACAAAATCAGCTGAATATCCAAGCGCCGAAGAACTCGAGGAAGAAAGAAGAAAAAGAGCCTATAGAAAAAAAAGAAGGTATGAAAACTGAAAATTGTAAAGTTTGTAATGACCTTAAATGGGTATCATTGAAAGATGATAATTATAAATATGTATTATGCAATGTTTGCGAAAAAGACTCATCAAATAAAGACAAGATTGAAAGATTTATAAGCCACAAAGATTTAGGCGATATCACACTCCAAATGCTTAAAAAAATGAATTTTAAAAATTTTAAAATCAAAGAAAATTCTAATTTAACTGACGCAAAGGAAGAATCCCTAAAATTTTCAAAAAATCCTGAAGGCTGGTTATTACTTACTGGAAAAACAGGTGTAGGTAAAACACATTTGGCTACAGCCATAGCATCAGAGAGAATCAGTAATTTTAAACAGGTTTACTTTGGTTTTTTGCCTAGCGTATTAGAAAGATTAAGAAATTTTAAAGATGGCGAACCAAACAATTTTTTTAACTTTCTAATAGAACACCCTTTCCTAATTATTGATGACTTAGGATCACAAACAAATACTGTCTGGGCTGAAGAAAAAATTTATCAATTAATTGTTGCGAGGCACAGTAATCTTCTTCCCACAGTAATAACAACAAGGGCAATAAACGTTAAAGAGGATTTAGCTTTCAGTGCCCAGATCAATGAAGCTATAACTTCAAGGTTAACTGACGTACACAATGTATTAGAAATTGAACTTAAGTCTAAAGATTTTAGAAGCTAATCATGAAGACAGAAAAATTTAAAAATTTAATACCAGATAATTTTAGTTTAGAAAAAATTTATTCAGGAACAATTTGGGCTGAAGGCCCCGTCTGGATAAAAGATAAAAACTTAATAGTTTGGAGTGATGTCAAAAGTAATAAAATGCTTTCTTATGATGCAGAAACAGGGGTTGTTTCTGATTTTAGAAATCCTTCAGAATTTAATAATGGAAATTGCACTGATATTTCTGGGAGACTTATAAGTTGCCAGCATGGAAAAAGAAGAGTAGTTAGGCAAGAGAAAAATGGTGAATTGAGTGTAATTGCAGATAATTATAATTATAAAAAATTAAATTCACCCAATGATGTTGCTGTCAGCAAATCCGGAAATATTTGGTTTACTGACCCTCCATATGGGATTTTAACAAATCAAGAAGGTCATAAATCTGAGAGCGAGCAAGACGGTAATCATCTTTACAGAGTGGACCAAAAACTTAATATTAAAAAAATTGATGCTAAATTTGATAAACCTAACGGATTAGTTTTTTCACCCGATGGAAAAATTCTTTATGTTGCTGACAGCGGAGCTGCTGAACCTGGAAATTTTAATTTATCTAGGCCACATAACATTCAAAAATTTATATTAGATAATGAAGAGAATGTATTAACCAAGGAGATATTCGTAGAAATTGAAAACGGTTTTCCTGACGGAATGACAGTGGATATAAATGGCAATCTATTTGTTTGCGACCCAAATGGAATGAAAATACATATTTTTGACCCATCTTCAGAAAGGCTTGGCCATATTGATATTCCTGAAAGAGTTGCAAACTGCACCTTTGGGGGTCATAATAAGTCTGATTTATATATAACTGCTTCTACATCTCTATATAAATTAAAAACTAACACAAATGGCTTATGAATAAAGAAATTGAAAAAAAATCTATAAATGCAATCAGGTTTCTTTCCATTGATATGGTTCAAAAAGCCAATTCTGGTCATCCTGGTGCACCTATGAGCTTGGCTCCATTAGCATACACATTGTGGAAAGATCATTTATTATTCAACCCTAAAGATCCTGAATGGGTAAACCGTGATAGGTTCATACTTTCTGCTGGTCACGCTTCTGCATTACTATATTCAATGCTTCATCTAACTGGATATAATTTAAAAATAGAAGATTTAAAGCAATTTAGACAATATGGGAGTAAAACTCCTGGTCATCCTGAAAATACTCTTACTGTAGGAGTTGAAGCTACAACTGGCCCCTTAGGACAAGGATTTTCAAATGGAGTTGGTATGGCAATTGCTTCAAAAAAATTAAATACTATTAATAAAAATTTAGGTAAACATAATATATATTCAATTGTTTCTGACGGAGATTTAATGGAAGGCATAACTTCAGAGTCAGCTTCATTAGCAGGAACATTAAAATTAAATAATATTATATATATTTACGATTCGAATAAAATTTCCATTGAAGGATCTACAGATAAAGCATTTACTGAAAACGTAAAACAAAGATTTGAATCTTACAACTGGAATGTAATCGAAATTAAAGACAGCGAAGATTGCGAAGCAATATCTAGAAGTATCGGTGTTGCAAAAAATTCTGACCTACCGTCATTACTAATTTTAAAATCAAAAATTGGCTATGGGAGCCCAAATAAATTTAACTCCGAAAAAGCTCATGGTGAAGCTTTAGGCGAAGAAGAAGTTAAACTTACTAGAGAAAAGTTAGGATGGGATTATGAACCTTTTAATATACCAGATGAAATATACAATAATTTCACTGAAATAGTTAATAAGAAAATTGAATTTTATAATAATTCCAAGCAAAATAAACTTTCATATCCATCCCTGGCTCTTGATGAAGATTGGATTTCAGAACTTGTTCAGCCTGATGCCCCTGAAAGCATGTCAACTCGTGATTCATCTGGAAAAGTTTTAAATCACCTAGCAACAAAGACAAATTTAATTTTTGGAGGCTCTGCTGATTTGGCAGGATCAACAAAGACCTTGATAAGCTCCTCAACATCAATAAATTTTAACGATTTCAGCGGGTTAAATATGCATTACGGTGTTCGAGAACACGCTATGGCTGCAATTAATAACGGGATTTCTTTATACGCAAATTTCATTCCTTTTGGAGGAACTTTTTTAATTTTTTCTGACTATATGAGAAATTCAATAAGGTTATCAGCATTAAGTAAATGCCAAGTTTTGTATGTTTTAACTCATGATTCAATTGCCTTGGGTGAAGACGGCCCTACTCACCAACCCATTTCCCAATTAATGTCTTTAAGGTTAATACCTAATTTAAATGTATACAGACCAGCTGATTACTTTGAAACAATTTATTGTTATAAAAAATCTTTAACTACTAAAACAACTCCTTCTGCATTTATTTTAAGCAGACAATCTTTGCCAACCTTAGAAAATAGGGATTTTAAAAATATTCAAAAAGGTGCCTACATTTTAAAAAGTGAAGACGAAAATTCAGATATTGATTTAATTCTGATGGCTACTGGTTCAGAAGTTAGCATATGTGTTGAAGCATCAAACAAATTGCAAGATATGAATATAAATGTAAGAGTAGTTTCTATGCCTTGCTGGGAACTTTTTGAACAACAAAGTGACGAATATAAGGAAAGTATTTTTCCAAAAAAAATACGAAATAGAATTTCAGTTGAAGCTGGGACAACTATAGGTTGGTCTCAATTTGTTGGAGACAAAGGTGTTTCTATAGGGATAAATGAATTTGGTGAATCAGCACCAGGAAATGTAATAATGGAAAAAAAAGGCTTTTCAGTAGAAAATATATGTAATACATATAAAAAATTTCTTGAAAGGTAAATTTTAAATGAAAATTGCTATTGGTGGGGATCATGGTGGGTTTGATCTAAAAGAAAAAATTAAAAAAATCCTAGAATCAAAAAAACATGAAGTAATTGATTTAGGAGCTCATGAGTTTACACCGTCCGACGATTATCCGGATTTTTGTTATCCAGTAGCAAAAATGGTAGCAAATAATGAAGTTGATAAAGGAATAATTTCTTGTATGAGTGGAATTGGTGCAGTAATAACAGCAAATAAAGTTAAAGGTGCTAGAGCTGGTTTATGCCATACAGAATATTTAGCTAAGCAAGGTGTTGAACACGATGATATGAACGTATTGTGTATAGGTTCAAAAATCGTAGATCATAACATTGTAGAAAATATTATTGAAGAATTTTTGAATGCAAAATTTCTTCCTGATGAAAAATACTCAAGAAGATTAAAGAAGG
>JACETA010000013.1 GCA_013911545.1 Chloroflexota bacterium
TTATTGCAATATAGTTCCAAATATAAGGGGCACAATCATAGAGGCTGCAATTAAAATTGAAACTATTATGGTTATTATTTTCATTTAAATTTAGTCCTCTTATTACTATTTAGCCAAGATTTATACCTAAAATAGTGGTGGGCCCTGAGAGGCTCGAACTCTCGACCTACTGATTAAAAGTCAGTTGCTCTACCAACTGAGCTAAGGGCCCTTGTTATGGTCAACTATTTAAAGCAGAAATTAGATTATAATCAAAAATCTTAAAATTAGACAAAGGCCAGTATATCACCCATACCCTTCCCTTAATATTCGATCTGGGTACAAACCCAAAGCTTCTAGAATCATTTGAACTTCTTCTATTATCTCCAAGCACATAATAATAACCATCTGGGACAAGAGTTTTAGGTACTTCAGTTATCTCAGATGTATTTCCAAATTTACTTAAATAAGGTTTGCCGTTAACAAGAATTATTCCAGATGAGTTTTCAATTGTATCCCCGGGTATAGCAATAATTCTTTTCACGAATTGTTTCCCTGTTGTATCGTAAGGAAAAGGCGGATCAAAAACGACTACATCCCCACGGTGGGGATTTAATTTAAAATCAAAATTATTATTTAAATTTTTATTTACGTTAAATGGGTTTAAATATACAAACTTATTTACAAAAACTCTTTGATTATTGTTAAGAGTTGGGTTCATACTGCTTCCATCAACAACATAATTTCCCAGCAAGACCTGAAAGGCAATAGATATTGCAAATGCTAAAATAGTATTTTTGAATATGTTTCTTAATTGATTCATAAAGATGATGGTAATAAAAAAATAATAATTTGAATAATAATATTTTAAACCTATAATCAAAAAAAAGGAGATTATTATGGTACTGAGCGACAAGACAATTAAAGAATATTTAAAAAGTGGCAAAATTTTAATTGATCCTATTGATCAAAGCGACATTCAGCCTGCCAGCGTAGACTTACATATAGATAAAGGGATTTTAATATTCAAGAATTCTGCCGAGCCTTTTATTGACCTTAGGAAAGAACTTCCGAATTTAACGGAAAATGTTGAAATTAAGAAAGGTGAACCTTTTATGTTGCACCCAGGGGAATTTGTACTAGCATCAACTATTGAAAGAATAAAATTATCAGACAGTGTTGTAGGCAGACTTGAAGGAAAAAGCAGTTTAGGAAGAGTTGGTTTATTGATACATTCTACTGCTGGATATGTAGACCCAGGCTGGGATGGACAACTTACTCTAGAATTAACTAACGTTGCAAAACTCCCAATAACTTTGTACTACGGTATGAGAATTGGTCAAATATCATTTTTAGATCTATCAACTTCTGCGGAGAATCCATACGGTTCTTCAAATCTTTCTAGTAGATATCAAGGTCAAAAAGATCCAACAGCAAGTAAAGTACACCTTGATTTTGATTCTCAAATAAAACACACTGATGAGTGAAAAAAATACTGTATTTATTAAAGCCTTAGAATTAGCTGAAAATTTAACTGAAAGTGTGAGTCCTAGGCCGCCCGTCGGTTCAATTATCACTCACAATGGGAAAATTGTTGGCAAAGGAGTAACAACTATTAATCCCTTGAGGCATGCAGAAGTAAATGCACTAAGTAAAGCTAAAGAAAAGATTCAATCCTTTAAAGAATCTACTTTGTATTGCACCTTAGAACCTTGTTTTCATAAAGGGAATACAGAGCCATGCGTAGATAAAATAATTGAATCTGGAATTAAAAATGTAATAATTGGTTCTGTTGATCCAAATCCTAAAGTAAATAAAAAAAGCATTAATAAACTTAAAAAAAATAATATTAATGTAGAATTAGTAGGTAATACTGAATTAAAAAAAAGATCAGATAAATTAATAGAACCTTTTAAAATGTATATAGAAAATTCACTCCCATTTGTAACTGCCAAGATGGCGATTAGTTTAGATGGAAAAATTGCCACAAAAACGGGAGATTCTAAATGGATATCTTCAGAAAAATCTAGAGAAATTGTTCAGGATATTAGGTCAAAATCGGATGCAATAATTATTGGATCGAAAACCCTTGAAATTGACAAGCCAAGTTTAAATGCTCGAAACAGAAATTTACAACCAAAAATAAAGGCGATAATTAAGAGTAGGCCGAAAAATATTTCACAATTTGAATCATTGCTTAAAGATAATTTGAGCGAAATTATTGTTTACTGCAAAGAAATACCTCATGATTATAAAAACTGGAATGGTATCTCATTTGTAGAAATTAAAGGGCCTGGTTCAAAGCTTGATTTAGCAAGCATCCTAAAAGATTTAGCTTCAAGGGGATGTATAAATGTATTAATGGAAGGAGGCGGTAAATTATTAGGTTCACTTATTGATTTAAATTTAGTTAGTAAAGTTATATTATTTATCTCTCCAATGCTGATTGGGGGTGAATCATCCACAGATTCGATAGGAGGAGATGGAATCGAATTTATAAGCCAAAGTAAGAAATTAGCTGATATTGAAGTTAAAATTGTAGAAAGCGATATAATGGTTACTGGAACAATTAAAGATCATGTTTAGCGGAATAATACAATCAAAAGGAAAAGTTACTAAGTTTGACGGTAATTTTTTAAAAATTGAAGCCCCAGAAATTGCAAAGGAAAATAATATTTCAGAAAGTATTTCTGTAAACGGGGCATGTTTAACAATTGTTGATAAAGACCTTAAAAGTTTTTCAGTTAATGTTGTCGAGGAAACAATAGATAGAACCAGTTTAGGTCAATTATCTATAGGTTCTAATGTAAACTTAGAGCCCGCTTTGAAGGTTGGAGATAAAATAGGTGGTCATAATGTTCAAGGTCACGTTGACTGCACAACAGATGTTAAAAAAATAACTCAAATAGATAATTCATGGGTTGTAGATTTTAATAAGCCATCTAAATTTTCTCATTATTTTATTGAAAAAGGTTTTATAGCAATTGATGGCGTGAGCTTAACAATTACCAATGACATTGATGAATTTTTCTCTATTGCAGTTATACCCTTTACATGGAATCATACAATTTTTAGTGGATATGAAGTTGGATCTGTTGTAAATTTAGAAGTCGACATGACAGCAAAATATATAGAAAAGATTATTAAAAACAGTCACAAATTAGAGAAGGCAAATTAAAATGAATTTAAACACCATAGATGAAGCTATTCAAGATTATAAAGATGGAAAATTTGTAATTATAGTTGATGATGAGGACAGGGAAAATGAAGGCGATATTACGTTAGCTGCAGATTTTATAACTCCAGAAAAAATAAATTTTATGGCTCTTAATGCTAGAGGCCTCATATGTGTTGCAATTGACGGTAAAATCCTAAATAAACTTAATATCCCATTAATGGTTGATGAAAGTAATGATAGTAATTACACAGCTTTTACAGTTTCAGTTGATTACATCCCTGGAACAACTACAGGCATTTCTGCGGAAGATAGATCAGAAACTGTCAAAGGGCTTATTGATGATAAAGCAGATGGCTCAATGTTTCAAAAGCCAGGTCATATTTTTCCTATTAAATATAAAGAGGGTGGGGTTTTAGTTAGAGCTGGTCACACTGAGGCATCAGTTGATCTTGCTAAATTAGCTGGTTTAAAGCCAGCTGCAGTAATGTGTGAAATTGTAAAAGATGATGGAACCATGGCTAGAAGACCCGACCTAGAAAAATTTGCACAAGAAAACGATATTAAAATAATAACGATAGCTGACTTAATTGCTCATAGATACAACAATGAGAGCATTATTAAAAGGACTTCTTCAGCAAAATTACCTACTAAATTCGGGGATTTTAAAGCTATTGGGTTTAAATCTTTATATGATGACGATGAACACGTAGCTCTTGTTAGGGGAGAAATTAGCTCGGAACCAACACTTGTTAGAGTTCACAGTGAATGTTTGTCTGGAGACTTTCTAGGTAGCCTAAGGTGTGATTGTGGTGATCAGGCTTCTGCCGCATTAGAGAAAATTGGAAATGAAGATTCCGGTGTTTTCTTATATATGAAACAAGAAGGAAGAGGAATTGGTCTCTTAAACAAACTCAAGGCATACGAATTGCAGGATAAAGGTGCTGATACAGTTGAGGCAAACGAAATACTTGGATTTCCCCCTGACTTAAGACACTACGGTATAGGAGCTCAAATATTAGCAAATATTGGATTAAAGAAAATAAAGTTGTTAACAAGCAATCCAAAAAAAGTGGTCGGATTGGATGGATATGGACTAGAAATAGTTGAAACAGTCACTTTAAATGTGGAACCTAACCCAATCAATCAAGCTTATTTGAAAACCAAAAAAGAGAAGCTTGGCCACAATATCGATAATGTCTGATAAATTCCCAAATAATTTAAAAAAATCAGATAATAAAATTAACTGTAATATAACAATTATTCATTCAGAATTTAATAGTGAAATAGTAAATAAACTTGTAGAAGTAACTGAAAAAAGATTAATTGAAATATCTAATCCTGATTTATCCAAAATTTCTGTGCCTGGAGCATACGAGATACCTTTTATTGTGAAAAAAATTATTGATACAAAAAAATCAGATGCAATTATTTGTCTTGGGGCAATTATTAGGGGCGAAACAACACATTATGAACTTATATCCGAAAATGTTTTCAAATCTATATCTAAGATTAACAGCATAGGAATTATTCCTGTTATAAATGGAATTTTAACTACAGAAAATAATGCTCAAGCTAAAGAAAGAATAAGTAATGGCAGTTATTTTGCAGACAGTTGTTTACGAATGATTAACCTAAACAAACATTTAACTTAATAAAAATATCTCAATCTGCTAATATTTCAAAAAGAGAAATCGCATTGGCGATTCGTCTAGCGGTAGGACCCCAGACTCTGAATCTGGTAGCCCAGGTTCGAATCCTGGATCGCCAGCCAGATTTGGCCCCTTCGTCTAGCGGCCCAGGACACCACCCTCTCAAGGTGGAGATCACGGGTTCGAATCCCGTAGGGGCTACCAAAACTGAATATAAAGGAGAAAAAAATGAAAAACATAAAGGGTATTTATTTAGGATATGCAGATAATCTTGAACCTCAGTCAAGAGCTTTTGAAGAGGTTGGAGGAGAACTAATTAAGGGTAACCTAGGTGACAACGCATCAAAATCGGGTAGCTTATTATCCCCTAAGGAAGGGTCCAGCGATAAATTAGATAGGGTAGTTTCATTAATAGAAGAGACAAAAGCACAGTCATTAGTTCTTCAGGGACATGGGTTCCCCTTGAATAATGATTTTTTTGAAGCAGTTGGAAAAATAGATGGATTTAAAGGAGTTGCATGTTTTGGGCATGGTTTTGACGGCATTGATGTTGATAGTGCAACAAAAAATGAAATTATTGTGGCCAATGCCGCATCTTTTGGCACCGAAGAAGTATCAAATCATGCATTAATGCATATGTTA
This sequence comes from Chloroflexota bacterium, assembly GCA_013911545.1. Lineage (GTDB taxonomy): Bacteria > Chloroflexota > Dehalococcoidia > Lucifugimonadales > Lucifugimonadaceae. The sequence continues at coordinate 5,449 of JACETA010000013.1, forward strand.
GTTTGCGCTAGAAAATTCGTATTTCATGATAAGTTAGTAAAAAGTGGTGTATGGACCCGAGAACATCTATCACCAATGGGTCATATTTCAGGGCAAACTCTTGGGATAGTAGGTATTGGAAATATTGGAAGAGCAATGGGTAGAAAAGCTAAAGGTCTTGGAATGAAAGTAATTGCTTTTGACCCTAATGTATCTTCTTGGGATTTTAAAGAATATGGGATTGAATTTGTATCATCTATAAATGAATTATGTAAAAGATCAGATTACGTTAGTCTTCATTGCCCTTTATTAGAATCAACAACAAAAATTATGGGGGCTGAACAATTTAAACAAATGAAAAAAACTGCATATTTGATTAATTGTTCCCGTGGGCCTGTTGTTGATGAAAAAGCTCTTATTGAAGCACTTAATAATAATGAAATAGCTGGTGCAGGACTTGATGTATTTGAAGAAGAACCAACTTACCCTGAAAATCCTTTATTAAAAATGGATAATGTTGGCGTAACAAATCATTATGCAAGCTACTCAGAGATAGCATGGGAAAGAGCTGAAACTCAATTAGGTGAAGAGGCTGTAAGGATTTCTACTGATAGTTACCCAATGTCACTGGTTAATCCAAGCGTTAAATCTAAATTATCTGGTAAATCTGAAGCTCAAGGCTGGGAAATATACAGAGAGTCACTTAAGTAATTTGAAATTTAATACTTAAAATAACTTAACCTAGAATTATTAATTTTAAGTTGTATAATTCACTCAATTAAATTATTAGTTTTAAGTTGAAATGTTAGGCCCTAAATATAGAAAAAAATTTTCAGTAATTAATGCAGGGATAGTTGCAGAAATTATTGAAAGATATTTAAGTGACCCTGATTCAATAGATGAATCAGAATATCAGCTTTTGCTATCGACATTTGAATTTGAATCTACTTCAAGTCTTGTTCAGAATAATTCGACAGAAATAGATAAAAAATCTAATGCATATTTACATGCTGATATAAATCCGCTAGTGAAAAATGATAATTCTAAGTATGATTTTGAAGAACAAAATTTAAATTCTATTTATCTTGGTTCTATTGGTTGGGAATTTTCTCACTTAAGAAATAGCAATGAAAAAGAATGGCTTTATGATGCTGCTGAAAATAAAGATATTTCATTGGATAATGAAGCTAAACTAAATTTACTAAAAAGGCTTATTCATGTTGAAAATTTTGAGCAATTTCTCCATAAATCCTTCGTTGGTGCTAGATGGTATGGGCTCGAAGGATCTGAAGCCTTAATAATAATAATCGATGAAATAATAAATGGTTTTGGGAGTTATGATTCTATTAACTTTGGTATGCCTCACAGAGGAAGATTAAATGTACTCGCTCATATTTTTGATAAACCATATAGTGAAATTTTTTCTGAATTCAAAGAAGAAAACATTAATCATATGTCATCAGGAAATGTTGATGAATACTTAAGAGATGTAAAATATCATTTAGGTGCAAAAAAGAGCACCAAGTCTGAATTATTACTAATACCTAACCCAAGCCATTTAGAAATGATAAACCCTGTTATTCTAGGAGTTACCAAGGCATATCAGAAAAAAGGCAAGACAAGCCTTGGAGTATTAATGCATGGTGATGCAGCATTTCCAGGTGAAGGAATAAATTCTGAATCATTTAATTTAAGTAAATTAGATGGATACGATTCTGGGGGTTCAATTCATATTGTAACAAATAACCAACTCGGGTTTACAACAAATCCCAAAGACTCCTACCCTTTACTGCACTCAACTGACTTTGTAAGAGGTTTTGATATTCCGGTTATTCATGTAAATGGCGATGATATACATGCTTGCATTAAAGCAATTTCTGTTGCAATTGATTATAAGAAAAAATTTAATAAAGATGTTGTTTTAGATTTAATAGCATACAGAAGATTTGGTCACCAAGAAATGGATGACCCTAACATTACACAACCTGAATTATATAAAAAAATTAAATCTCATCCAACAGTAACTGAAATATATTCTAAGAAACTTTTAGATGAAGGAATAATAGAAACTAATGAAATTTTAAATATTAAAAATTCTCATACAGATGCACTCACCAAAGAAAATGAAATTAAATTTGAAAAAGAAACAAGCATATGGCCTGGAGAATTTACCACTGAAAATATAGATTACCAGGATAAAACTAATAATATTACTTCTGAAGAATTAATTAGCATGAACAAAAAGTTATATAAAATTAACGATTCATTTCAAATAAATAGCAGAATAAAACAAATTATCGATAAAAGACTAGATATGGATGAAAATTTTAAAATAGAATGGGGTCATGCTGAGTTGCTTGCAATCTGTTCTATTTTAGATAGTAAGATTTCAGTTAGATTCTCTGGGCAAGATTCACGAAGGGGAACTTTCAGTCAAAGAAATGCATATTTGTGGGACTCCGAAAATAGTTCAGAAATTAATCTATTAGAAAAATTCTCAAACCAATCATACGTAGATGTGATTAATTCTCCATTATCAGAAATGGCAGCTTTAGCATTTGAGTTTGGCTATAGTATTTCTGAAAACAAATCATTAGTAATATGGGAAGCTCAGTTTGGTGACTTTGTAAATAATGCACAGTCAGTGATAGATGAATTTATTTCCAGTTCTCAACCAAAGTGGGGTTTAGACTCAAATATGGTTTTGCTTTTACCTCATGGTTACGAAGGTATGGGAGCCAACCATTCAAGCGGGTGGATGGAAAGATTTTTAGATTCAGCTGCGGATAATAATATAGCTGTAGCAAATTGCACAAACTCATCTCAATATTTTCATTTGCTTAGAAACCATGCTTTGCTTGATAAGCAAGCAAACCCTTTAATAATTTTTACTCCAAAAAGTTTATTAAGACACCCACATTCATCGAGCAAATTAAAACAATTGGCTTCATCAAATTTTAATCGAATATTAAAACACAGAAAAATAAAAGATCCAACAAAAATAATATTTGGATCAGGAAAAATTATAGTAGATATTCTAAATGCCGATAATATAAATAATCTTGACCCAAAAACAGATATTATAAGCTTAGAACAACTTTACCCTTTTCCTACAAAAGAGATTGTAAGCATTCTTAAATCTAAAAATTTAAAAGAAATAACTTGGGTTCAGGAAGAACCAAGAAATAGAGGAGCTTGGAAATATTTCAATGAAAATATAATTGAAATTCCTGACAATATGTTAAGGCCTAAATATGTAGGAAGAAAACAAAGTGCAACTACTGCGACAGGCTCATCCTCTGTTCATAAAATACAACAAAAAAGAATTATAGACTCTATACTTAAATAATTGATAGAATAACCAATTATGTTACATGAAATTATAGTTCCTGAATTAGCTGAATCAACTGTTGAAGCAACTGTTGCTTCTTGGATAAAAAAAGATGGTGAAATCGTATCCAAAGGCGATGTCATAATTGAGCTTGATACAGATAAAGTAAGTTTAGAAATTGTTTCTCCCTCAGATGGGCAAATACAAAAAATTCTTAAACAAGAAGGAGAGATAGTTAAAGTAGGGGATATTTTAGGGACTATTGATGATTCACAATATTCTTCAGGCAAAAAGGATTCTGCTAACCAAAATGAAAAGTCTCCTAATGATAAAGATGATGAACCTCAAAAAAAACTTAGTGCTGACCAAGAAATAAATATTACACCTGTTGCAAAAAAGATTGCTGAAAAAGAAAACATAAATCTTGAAAATATTACAGGCACAGGACCAAATGGGAAAATCACTAAGGAAGATTTAATTAGTTCAAGTAAAAATGAAATCAAGGAAATACAAGATTCTGTAAAAATTACTAAAGATCAAAACAATAATATTAAAGACGAAGAGATAGTAAAACTTTCACGAAGAAGAATAACAATTGCTAAGAGATTAAAAGATGTTCAAAGTGAAACAGTAATGACCACAACTTATAATGAGGTTGATTTATCATCTGTTATTGCAATTAGAAAAAAATACCAAGACCAATTTATAAAAAAACACAATACTAAACTTGGATTTATGAGTTTCTTTGTAAAAGCATCAGTTAATTCCTTGCAAAGTTTTCCTCATCTTAATGCTGAACTTCATCAAGACGAATTAATAGTAAAGAGATATTACGATATTGGCATTGCTGTTGCCACAGATGAAGGTTTAGTTGTTCCGGTATTAAGAAGTGCTGACAAATTATCTTCGGCTGAGATCGAACAAGGTATAGCAGAACTTGCAACAAAGTCTAGAGATAAAAAAATTACTTTACAAGAATTACAAGGCGGAACTTTTTCAATAACAAATGGCGGGGTATTCGGATCTTTGATGTCAACTCCACTTTTAAACCCACCACAAGTAGGAATACTTGGGATGCACAAAATTATGGAAAAGCCAATTGCGGTAGATGGTGAAGTAGTAGTTAGGCCAGTAATGATGCTTGCAGTTACGTATGATCACAGAATTATTGACGGAGCAATGGCTGTTCAATTTTTAGTTAGGATTAAGAATTTACTTGAAGATCCATACCAACTCTTAATAGATGCTTAAAAGAACAAAGATAGAATCTGTTGAAACAATTCTTTGGGATAAATGGCTAATAATTAAAATTTTATGTGAAGATGGGACAATTGGCATAGGAGAAGGTGGAGTTCATGGTTGGCAAAGACCAACTAAGACAGCAGTTGACACCATGAGTGAATATTTAATAGGAAAAGATCCTTTTTTAATAGAACATCATTATCAATTTTTATACAGATCAAGCCATTTTATGGGTTCAGTTATCCAGGGAGCACTTTCTGCAATTGATATAGCTTTATGGGACATTAAAGGGAAGAAATTAAATTTACCAATATATGAATTAATTGCTGGTAAAACAAGAGATAAAGTTAGGTGCTATATTCATATATCAGGGAATTCAACTGAAGATTTAGTGCTAGATGCAAAAAAAAAGGTTAACGAAGGATTCACCGCGATAAGATTTTCTCCATATTCAGAAGATTTTCATTTATATAAATCTTTATCTGAATGGATAAATGATGCGCATGACAGAATAGCTGCAGTTATTGACGAAGTAGGTAAAAATGTAGACATCTGCATTGAAATTCATAGGCAAATGAATCCATCTGAGTCCATATCTTTAGCAAAAAAATTAGATAAATTTGATATTTTTTTCTATGAAGATCCTATGCTACCTGACTCTCCTTCGATGATGAAGCAAATAAAAGATCAGTGCAGATTACCAATTGCTACAGGAGAAAGATTTACCTCAATTTTTGATTTTCAAAATTTACTTGAGCTTAATGCTGCAGATTACATTAGGCCCGATTTATGTTTAGCGGCAGGAATAAGTGGATGTAAAAAAATTTCAGCTATGGCGGAAGCAAAACATATCAAAGTTATTCCCCACAACCCACTTTCGCCAATATCTACAGCTGCTTGCGTTCAACTTGATGCATCAATACCTAATTTTGCATTGCAAGAATATACTGGTGAATCTGAATACCCAAAGAATGAGCTACTAATCAAACCTTTGAAACTTGAAAAAGGGTACCTTATTGTGCCTGAAGAACCGGGTCTAGGAATTGAATTAAATGAAAAAAGTATAAGCAAAATTAGCGAATCTCCAAAAATTCTTGATACTCCTATTGGTTATGACGGATCGGTAAAAGATAGATAGTTAAAATATAGAAAAAAGTAATATTAAAAGTCCCAGAGCAATATTATATGCACCAAATATTCTTAATTGAATAAAAGTAGATAAGAAAATCATTACTTTAATACCAATATAAGATGCCAAGAAGGATAGAGTGAATCCTACTAACAAATAAAATGCATCTAATTGAGAAGCTCCATTTAAGAAAAGAATGAAAATTTCATAAAAACTCGATATTAATATTAGAGGTATACTCATTAAAAAAGATACGATAATTGACCTTTTTAGACTAAGCCCCAAGAAAACTGATATCCCTATTACTATTCCAGACCGTGACACGCCGGGTAATGCTGCTAAGGATTGAAATAGAGAAGCAATTATTATTATTTTTAAAAAGCTTAAATTTAATTTTTTTAAGAAATGCATACAAATTATTATTCCTGAAAAAATAAATGAAAACCCCATTATAGAAAGTTCTCTAGATTCGTTATTTAAAAAATCTCTAAAAAATAAACCTACAACACCTATTGGTATAAATGATAAAGCGATTATTTTTTTATTTTTATTTATTTCAAAATCATTTTCTACTGATCCAGAATAATTAAATTTAAAAAATATTAAAATTGCCAATAATGATGCAAGGTGAACCACAATATCAAAAGTAATATTAGGCTTACTTAAGTCTAAAATACTTGAAAAAAGCTCTACATGCCCACTACTACTTATAGGTAAAAATTCTGTTAAGCCTTGAATAAATCCTAAAAATGCAGAAGAAATTAATTCCAAAAAAAAATCCTTTTACTTAATTTATATATATATCTTAGATTAAATGGATGATAAAATACCAATTTATTGAAAGCAAAAGGAGTAATTTATGCCAAAAATAACAAAAATTGAAACTATAAGAAATTCTAAATATTCAAAAATTTTATGGGTTGTTGTGCATGATGAATCAGGCGAATTTGGGATTGGTGAAACATCTTGGGGTCCGGATACAGTTGAAACTTTCATTTTAAAAGAAATTGCTCCATCTATAATTGGCAAAAGCCCAATGGAATTAAGTAAAAGATGGGATGATATATGCAAGCTTGGTATAACCGTTAGGCCAAGCGGTGCTGAAGTAAGATCACTTTCAGCTGTAGATATGGCCCTGCATGATCTGGTTGGGAAATTAACTGAACAGCCTTTATATCAAATGTTAGGTGGGCTATTTAGGGACAAAATAAAAATTTATAATACATGTGCTGGCTATTCATATGGAGTTAACAGAAAAGAGACTTATAGGAATATCCCGGGAGACGTAGACCATATGCCTGATCAAAAATATGAAGACCAGCAGGCTTTTATGTCAGATGCTGGCGAATTAGCAAAAAGCCTCTTAGATGAAGGTGTATCAGCAATGAAAATATGGCCATTTGATCAATTTGCAGGTAAAACTAACGGAGAATTTATATCTTCTCAGGATATAGATAAAGGGGTTGAGCCATTCCAAAAGATTAGAGATGCTGTAGGAAGAAAAATGGATATAATGGTTGAACTTCATTCAATGTGGAATCTACCATCAGCCAAAAGAATTGCAAAAGCATTGGAGCCTATAGAGCCATTATGGTACGAGGATCCAATACCAATGGATAACTTAGATGCTCTTGCTGATTTTAGAAAATTTACTCATATACCAGTCACTGCAAGCGAAACTATGTCTTTGAGGTGGAGTTTTAGAGAACTTTTTGAAAAGAAAGCTGTAGATATATGTATGTTTGATATATGTTGGGTTGGGGGTATTTCAGAAGCAAATAAAATATCTGCAATGGCCGCAGCAAACCACTTACCTGTTGCACCTCATGATTGCGTAGGACCTATAACGCTTATAAATGGGATCCATTTAAGCCTCAGCGCTCCAAACGCTATGATCCAAGAAACAGTTCGAGCTTTTAACAATACATGGTATAGAGACATTATTGAAACTATGCCAAAAATAGAAAATGGATATGTTTATCCTATGAAAGGTTTTGGAATAGGAACAAAATTTAAAGATGAATTTCTAAGTGATCAAGAAACTATAATAAATTCAACTGAATAATGTCAAAATATAAAAGTAGTGATTTAAAGGGGGCAGTATTAACTGTTAAGGGCCCTATTGATCCATTACAATTAGGTAAAACAATTTGCCATGAACATCTATTCATAGATTTCAGACTTGTTTATAAGGACCCTCCTCTAAAAAAAGATATAGAAAAAACATCTGAAAAAGTTCAACTAAATAATCTTGGATGGATAAGAAATTTTTGGAATAGCAATAAAGACAATTTATTGCTTGATAATTATGATACTGCTTTAGAAGAATTAAAGGATTTTAAAAAATATGGAAAGAGCATAGTTGAGTTAACATCTATGGGTTCTATAAGACTAAACAATCATGAAAAACTAATTAGGTCATTAAGTGATGCAACGAACATAAATATAATAATTGGGTCTGGTTTTTATGTTGATAACTCTTTACCTAATTTTTTTAAAAAAAACGATGAATATTATCTTTCTAAATTAATAATTAATGATTTTTTTAATCCAGAAAATAATATTTCTTCTGGAGTGATTGGTGAAGTAGGTTGCAGTTTTCCATTAACTCAAAATGAGAAAAAAAGCTTAAAAGCATCTGCAATTGCTCAAGAAAAAACTGGAGCCAGCATAATAATTCACCCAGGAAGAAATGAGGATTCACCATTTGAAATAATAGAATTTCTAAAAAAAGAAAATGCTAATATAAATAGGGTTGTTATAGGTCATATAGAAAGGACAATTTATTCAGTTGATAAGTTAAATAAATTAGCTTCTGAAAACGTTTTTATGAATTTTGATCAATTAGGAATAGAATCATCTTATTATCCTCTTAATAATAAAAGTTATATGCCTAATGATTATCAAAAAATTAAATTTATAAAGCATTTAATCGAAAATGGATACTCAAAAAAAATTTTATTGGGGCATGATATTTATTCTAAACATAGGCTAAAAAAATATGGGGGACATGGGTATTCATATATATTAGAAATGATTATTTTGAGAATGATTACAATGGGAATATCACAAAAAGATGTAAATAAAATGATAATTGAAAATCCTAAAAAAATTTTAACGTTAGTATGAAACTAAAAATATTTACAATTTTTTTAGTTATGATATTTTTATCTTGTTCATCTGTGTCAGAAAAAATAAATAATGACCTTTCTATTATTGTAATATCATCAGACCATTCTGTAGGAGAAAAT
>JACETA010000014.1 GCA_013911545.1 Chloroflexota bacterium
GAAGAAGGGTTCTTTTCTTCGCCTGTACCTTCATTAGTAATAGATGACGTAATTTGGCTTTCAATTAAAAATGAGCAAAGAATAGTGATAATTGATAGATCTGGTGAAGAATTGAAATCTATAAAAATTGAAGGTGAGCTATCTGATATGATTTATGACGGCAATTTTGTTTGGGTATCTGACCCAAAGGAAAGATCTATTTTTAAATACACCAAAGATGGCGGATTTGTAAGTGAATTTGAAGTATCTTCAAGGCCAACTAAAATGACTATAGTTAACGAAAATTTATGGTTTGTGAGTACCCAAGATGATTCGCTAACATGGATGACAAAGTCTGGAGACATAGGGGAGGTTTATCAAATTGGTGGATGGCCTATGGACATACTCTATGACGGAAAATTTGTTTGGACTTCTAACGCAAGAGAGAAAACAGTCTCAAGAATAACACTGGATGGAGAAGAATTAAAAAAATATAGAGTTGGGGATACACCTATTCAACTAATTTTTTCTGATTTTCATGGCGATGGTCATATATGGGTATTAAACTATGGCGATAATACGCTAATGAAATTGACTAGGTACGGCATGAGACTTGCAGTAATAACATTAGAGAATGGTTCTTCTGACTTAGCTACATTCCAAGACAAAATAATTACATACAATCCCAACACTGAACTTTTTAAAGAGGTTTCTGCAGAAATTGGTGGAGAATCCATGGAAAGAAATTTATGGAGAGATCCTGCAACTTTTGACGATGATCAAGAATAGATATTTTTTATTTACTTTAATAACAAGCTTCATAATTATTGCTTGCTCTCCGTCAAATAGCGAACCCATTGTTTATAAAAAAATAATTGAACCAACCTTTACTGTTAATATTTCAAAAATTAATCTAAAAGGGTTCAAGCTTGGTAAAAACTATGATGTTAATGACTTACCAGAATCTATTGAAGCACGCAGCGCAATTTATAATAATAAGGATATTGAAATCAGGAAATACCCGTCTCATCAATACGCAATTGAGTTTGGTGAAAATTTTGCTAAAAGTGTGACTGGCAAAGATGCTATTGTTAGTGGCGATAATATCTTATGGAAAGAAGGTGCTAAAGATAGAAGGAAATGTGTACCAAGAGCAGGCACATCAGAATCTGGTTGTGATCAAAAAGCAAGATATGGTGACTACATTATTCTGGGAGACATAATAATATTATGCGAAGGCTTTAGCTCAGAAGAATCGATGGCTTTGTGTCATAATTTTAAAGATAGTCTATTGAATCAACCCTGATCCCCAGTATCCCATGCTCCCCTAGCCATCATTCCTCCGTCAACAACTAGATATTCTCCAGTTATAAAATTTGCTTTACTGCTACTTAAAAAGGAAACAGCATGACCAATTTCTTCAGGTTCACCAATTCTTCCTATTGGGTGTGCCTCACCAAAACCTTTTATAGCTTGATCAAAATCAGTATCTGGACTAATTGAATTTGTGACCATTGGTGTATTGAAAGTGCCTGGGCATATAGCAGTTACTCTTATTTTTTCAGGAGCATAATCAAGTGACATCTGCCTAGTTAATGATAATACTCCGCCCTTACTAGCTGCATATGGAGGAACTAGTACCATAGATTGCAATCCTTGTACGCTTGCTATATTTACAATTGCCCCTTCTTTATTTTTTCTCATATGAGGAATGGAATATTTTGACATTAAAAAGTAACTTTTTAGGTTTACATTTATAATTGAATCCCATAACTCTTCTGAAGTATCTTCAACATTTTTATAAGAAGTCAATGGCTGTATACCAACATTATTTACAAGAATATTGACTGTGCCAAAATTTTTAACGCATTCATTAACAACTTTTTCTGGAATATCTGACTTTTCAAAATCTGCTTTAACAAAAATTGCAGATCCCCCATTATCATTTATTTCTTTGGCAGCTTTATTTCCATGTTCATCAGATATATCTGCAATGCAGATTTTTGCACCTTCAGAAGAAAGCACATCAACAATCCCTTTACCTATTCCCTGCGCTCCACCAGTTACAATTGCAACTTTTTTGTCATGAATAGCCATAATTAAACCCCTTTTTATAAATTTTCTATAAATTATACATGATATAAAATATCCTGATATTATTGTGACATATTAAAATTAGGAGTTTTTATGGATTATCACATTGAAAAAGTTGCATCTGCAAATGCGGAAGTGGGTGAAGGGCCAGTTTGGAACCCAGAAGAAAAAAAAGTTTATTGGACCGATATTGCTGGAGGAAAATTATTTAAATATGACCCCTCTTCAGGATCAAACGAAACAATACACAATGGAGTATCAGTTGGGGGTTACAGATTTAATGAAAATGGTGGCTTAGTTTTGGGTACATGGGAAGGTGTTTGGCTATGGAATTCAGATGATGATTATAAAATCTTAAAAGAAGGTAAGGTTGATGGAACTGATGTCCCAATTAGAGTAAATGATGCTACTTCAGGACCAGATGGTAGTTTTTATTGCGGAACTGATAGAGAAGGATGGAAAGATGATGTGGTTTTCAGATTAAATACTGACGGATCAATTGATGTAATTGATGAAGGCGTAGAATTGTGCAATGGCATGGGTTTCTCTCCTGACTTACTAGAGTTCTACAGCACAGACACAATCAAAAAAACTATATATAAATGGGATTATAATTCTACAACTAAAGCTATATCAAATAAGAGGGTTCTTGTTAAATACGAAGGCGATGGAATAACCGATGGCATGACTGTAGATTCTGAAGGATTTATATGGTCAGCAATATGGTGGGGGTCCAAAGTAATGAGATTTGATCCTGAAGGAAAATTAGAAAGAGAAGTACATTTTCCAGCAACACAAACATCATGCCCTATGTTTGGAGGGGAAAACTTAAATGAGTTATATGTTTCTACTGCAGGAGCTGACTTTGGCGGAGAACCAACTGGTATCGAACCGCCAGGCTACGACTTTAATGCTTACAGAGGCGGAGATTTATTTAAGGCAACTTTAGATATACAAGGAAAACCTGAATATAAAACTAAATTTTAGTTTTTAGAAAACTCTATATTTTAAATAGGCTTCTTTTGGGTCAACTCCTGAAAGAATATCTTTTCTAAGTTGACTCTCAGTATTTATATATTCTTCAGTTTCTTTAATTACTTCTTGAGCAATTTCTTGAGGGATTATTACTACACCATCAATGTCACCCAAAACATAATCACCAGATTTAATAACTAAATTTCCAATTTTAATTGGCTCACCTAGCGATGTTATTTTCCATCTGCATACAACATCTGACGGTGTAAAATATTTACAAAATACAGGAAAGTCTAGGTTGAGTATAAAATCAACATCTCTGCACCCTCCATCAACAATGTAACCTTTAACACCTTTATATTTTAAAGTTTCTGCTGACAACTCCCCCATATGAGCAATGGTATCGTCATTAGGTTGGCAAATTACAACTGAATCAGAAGGTGCTTTACTTAACATTTCAGTCCAACTTAGCATAGAAGTATCTTTATCTATTGTTTCATCAATTTCACCGCTACATGTCCAAATTCTGCCAGCAAGCTTTTTTGAAGGATCGATACATTTAATTTTATTAGGCAAAATAGTGTTTATATTACCTCGCTCTCTTAACACATCATAAACAGCACCTGTGTAGCAATTTTCTAATCTTTCTATTAAATTATCCTGCATGTCTTTTCACCGATTCTATTGTTGCTTGTATATATCCATTTGCAAATGCTCTGCCTCTGTGACCCCAAGTTGAATCATTTACTCCAACTGGAACATGATCATCTACGAATACTCCATCAAACCCAACTTCGTTATAAATTTCCATAGCTTTATACATATCTACATAACCTGTATTTATGAATTCTTCTTGAAATTTTGGCACCTGACCAGATACATTCCTAAAATGAACGTATAATATTTTTTTTCTTTCACCAAAATAACGTATCATTTCATAAATATCTTCATTCATTTCTGAAAATGTGCCTTGGCAAAATTCTATAGCATTAGAATCAGATGGATAAATCTCAATCAATCTCTTGTATGAATCAAAACTTCTAAACAACATTGCTGCGCCACCTAATTTGGGAACCGGTGGATCACAAGGGTGTATACCAAGCCTGATACCCTCTTCTTCAGCAATTGGAGTTATTATTTTTATCCAATATTCCAAGTTTTCCCACATTTCATCATCTTCATATATTCTTCCATGCTGCAAAGATTCTTTTCCGTCAACTTCCAAACTTTTTTCAAGACCCTCCTCAACAATCGAATAATCAAATGCAGTAGCCAAAGCCCCTCCCCTAATTTTTTTATCTCTTTGAGTTCTCCAAACCCTAGAAGGCATCCAGTTATAACCTAAAATTTTTACTCCCGCCCTAGCAATATTTCTTACCGTATAAATCATATTTTCGATTTGCTCATCTCTTTTTGGCCCACCAAGCATTACATGATCATAAAATCTTGTTGGAACATTTTCAAAAGCTTCTATTTTACATCCATAACTTTCTACCTTTTCTTTAAGGTTTAAAATATCTTTAAGTTCCCATTTCTCTTGGCCTTTTACTGCACCTTCAACATAAGATTGAATTATTAAATCTGTAGCTCCAAATTGAGCAGCAAACTGCAATGTTTCATCTGCTACTGATTGTGGTTTTTCATAATCTACTGGGTCAACCCCAACATTAAATCCCGGTCTCATTATTGCCTCTCTTTATAATTATCTTGTAAGGTATATGTTAGATTAAAAATTACTAAAATTGAAATCGTAAGGATTAAAAATGAAAAAATTTTTACCATTAATATTAATATTTATTTTCCTTTTTGCAGCATGTGGAGGAGATTCCAGCTCAGATGAATTTGTTTCGTCTTCAAACGTATATGAAATGAAGGATGTAACATCTGCAGGATGGAAGATGAAAAAGGGATTTGAAATAGCTGAATTTCCGGAATCAACGGATGCAAGATGGGGATTTGCTGGCCCAGATGGGCGAGAAGTTGCTGTAATAAGGTATCCTAATACCGAATTAGCAAATACAAAGGGATTGCAGGCAGCCCAAGAACAAACAGAATATATTGAACCTATAGAAGGAATAACTGCATATGGAGATAAAGTTGAAAAAACCACCTGTAGAGGATTTGCTGATTACCCTCCTCCTTACAAAGTCACTCAAGAAAAAAATTTAGGGATTAATAAAACTTTCTTGTTAAATAAAAATAATTTTATTGAAGAATCTTTAGATTCTATTAATGCTGACTGTCCAAGAAGAGAGCCTTTCTATAGAGTTTATTTAATTGAAGGCAATCTTGTATTTCTTGGAGAACTTTTAAGAAAAGAAGATTTGCAAATGGTGGATGTTTTTCTAGAAGAATTAGCAATAAAAGTTAGAGAAGGGAAAGAATAATGACTAGAATTAATAAATTAATTGACCTAATAGAATCCGGTCAACAAATATATATCAATAAACCTGATGAATTATCATTTCAATGCGGAAAAGAAATGGCTAGTACTTGGGCAGATCTTTTATTAATAGATTTCGAACATCACTATTTTGATGTAAAAGGTTTACATGAATTTATGAAGGGTCTTAAGGCCGGCGGACCAACAAAGAGTGGTCATCTAACGCCCGCAGTAATTACAACGCTCCCATCAAACGCAACTACAGTAAATGAGGTTTTGGCTAATGCATGGCAATCAAGGCATGTATTGAGCACTGGAATCCATGGAATATTAAATACTCATACAAGGTCTGCTGAGGCTGTTGCAGCCTTTGTTGCTACATGTAGATACCCTTTTCAAGAATTAGGTAAAGATATAATACCTGAAGGATTAAGGGGAGCAGGTGGTCAAGGAGAACCGGCAGAATTATGGGGGATGTCCAATGAAGAATACGTACAAAAATGTGATCCATGGCCTCTTAACCCAGACGGTGAATTATTTCTAGGATTAAAAATCGAAGATAAATATTGCGTTGAAAACGTTGATGAAATTGCTGCTGTCCCTGGAATTGCATTTGCAGAATGGGGGCCGGGTGATATGGGTATGTCTTATGGGCTCCCAGATGCTCACGATCCACCATATCCAGAAATAATGAACGAAGCTAGAGAAAAAATTAAATCTGCTTTACATAAGAATGGTAAGGTCTTTTACTCAAGCTGGAATGATTTTTCTATGGGCCCTGAAGAAAGAATCAAGTACATTATAGATGTACTGGGATCTGGAATGGTTGGAGGTCCAGACATTGAAGAAATGGCCAAAATAGGAAGAGAATTTAAAGGCAGAAAAATTCCTTATTAAATTTTATAAAAATCATAAGATAGTTTTTCATTTTTAAAATCAATAATTCTGTACCCTGAAGGATCATTTCCAAGAGGAACTCCTAGAGCAGAAGTTACTATAATTTTAGTCTTATTGAATTGAGTTTCTAAATTAATATGAAGGTGACCTGTAAAAATATATTCCAGACTATGGTTTTCAAATAAATTAAAGAATTCATCATTAATTTTTTTTTCAAAAGCCCAATACGAAATATCTTTTCCATGAAGATCTTTTTCACCTGAATTTAGAATATCTTTTTTATCAATAAATGGAGGGTGATGCATAACAACTATTATTCTTTTTTTTGATTTAAAAGTTTTTAATGTTTCCTTTATGAAATTTACCTGTTCATTATAAAGTACTGAATTTTCATAATTTATAAACTTGGAACTGTTTAAAAAAATAATTTCAAACCCCTTCCAATTAATTTTATAAAAATCATCACCGAAATTATGTTTATAAAATTCTAAACCCTTCATTGATAAATTATTAGGATCAATTCCCACATCATGATTTCCAGGGACATGGTTAATTTTGACTCCAATATTTTTTGAAAAATTTAAATAATTTTTAAGATCTATTTCTTTATCAATTTCATTGACAATATCTCCGGCATGCACAATGAATTCCGGATTAAATTTATCTACAACTAATTGAAATTTTTCTAAATTTATTAATTCTTTTTTTGAAGGTTCATGATTTTCGATCCATCTTGATATTGTTGGATTCCATTTCTCAGAATTGAAATTTTTCTTTGCCATTCCGAGCTGCGTATCTGTAATTAGTAATATAGACATATTAAATTTACGATTTAGTTAATTTTTATTATAATTTTGATAAGATTATTATAATTTTGTAACAATATTGAAACATTTTTACTAGATTATATTTCTTATATTGTATGTAAATTCATCAAATTAGAAAATATTTTATAAAGGAGAATTAAAAATGGCAGGAAAAGCTACAGAATCAGTTTTGAAACTGATGAAAGACAATGAATGTGATATTTTGGACTTAAAATTTATTGATGTTCCAGGTACATGGCAGCACGTTGCACTACCGATATCTGAAGTTGATGACAAACTATTTGAGATGGGGACAGGTTTTGATGGTTCCAGTGTAAGAGGTTTCCAGTCAATTGAAAATTCAGATATGTTACTTCTTCCTCATGCTGAAACTGCTAAAGTAGATCCGTTCGAAGAAAAAACAGTATCTATAATTGCTGACATAAGAGATCCGCTAAGTAATAGTCACTACACAAGAGACCCAAGATATATAACTATCAAAGCAGAAGAATATTTAAAAAGCACTGGGATAGGTGATACATCTTATTGGGGGCCAGAATTAGAATTCTTTGTTTTTGATTCAGTTCAATTTTTCCAAAAAGAGAATGAAGCTTATTTCAAAGTAGATTCAGACGAAGGTATCTGGAATTCTGGAGCTGAAAAGATGATTGATGGCGGTCCTAACATCGGACAGAGGCCTGGATATAAAGGTGGGTACTTTCCGGCAGCTCCAATTGATACTATGCATGGTATCAGAGGAGAAATGGTAAGAATTATGGTAGAAGAACTTGGATTCCATGTAGAAAAACATCATCACGAAGTTGCTACAGCTGGACAGGGTGAAATCGATTTAAAATATGACACTATGCTATCGATGGCTGACAAAGTTATGAGATATAAATATGTTGTTAAAAATGTTGCGCAATCTTACGGCAAAGTAGCAACATTCATGCCTAAGCCTATTTATAATGATAATGGCACAGGAATGCATACTCACCAAAGTATTTGGAAAGATGGGAAACCATTATTTGCTGGTAATGAATATGCTGGTTTAAGTAAGCTTGCATTAAATTACATTGGC
Organism: Chloroflexota bacterium; assembly: GCA_013911545.1. Lineage (GTDB taxonomy): Bacteria > Chloroflexota > Dehalococcoidia > Lucifugimonadales > Lucifugimonadaceae. The sequence continues at coordinate 8,216 of JACETA010000014.1, forward strand.
GGGCTAATTAAACACGGTCAAGCACTAATGGGATTATGTGCACCAACATCAAATAGTTACAAGAGACTTGTTCCTGGTTTTGAGGCTCCTACAATTTTAGGTTTATCTGCAAGAAATAGGAGTGCTGCATTTAGAGTTCCAATGTATGATCCAAATAATAAAGCAGCTAAGAGAGTAGAATTTAGGTCTGCTGACCCAACTTGTAATCCTTATTTGGCATTTCCCGCGATGTTAATGGCTGGTCTAGATGGAATTGAAAATGAAATTGACCCTGGTGATGTCCTAGATGATGATCTATTTAGTATGCCTGAAGAAGAACAAGCAAAATTAAAACAAGTTCCTAACAGCATTGAAAACGCCTTAAATGCACTTCAAGATGATCATGAATTCTTACTTAAAGGTGACGTATTTACTAGTGACCTTATAGAAGCTTGGATCTCTTATAAAAGAGAAACTGAAGTTGATCAAGTTAGGACCCGACCACATCCTTGGGAATACTACTTAACTTTTAACTCATAGTATAAAAAGTAAATTTTAAGAAGAGGAAATTATTATGTTTCCTCTTCTTTATCGTCCTTAACTTCATATTCCGTATCAATGTATTCTTTTTTATTTATATATTTTTTACATAGTGAATCAAACCAATACAGAGCTGAGTAGACAATAAAAAAATCATCTATAAGCCCAATACCCAAGATCCTTAATTCAGGAAGCAGATCTATTGGAATAATAAAGTAAATAAAGGCAAAAGTTGGTATCAGTTTGTACCTAAAAGGAATTTCAGGATTGTATAAATATTTAATTGAATTTCTAAAAATTCTTAATACATTTAAAAATCTAAAAAATTTCATTATTCCCAAGACCACTTTGTTGAAAGTGAATAATCTTTTTTTGGCTCAACAAATAAAATCCCTGTATCAGAAACAGATTCTTCATCTAACTGAAATGAATTAATAGTTGCTGATTGTGGCTCCACGCACAGTAAATCAGAATTAGGCTCAGGGGGAGTGTATATAACAAGATGCCCACATTCATAGGAAGACTTTAAATTCAAAGTCAATTCTGGCCATTTTAATAAAACATTTGAACCGTCTTTTATTCTATAGCAGTCATCTAATGTTTCAGGGGCTGGAGAATAACCATTTTTAAATTTATCTATTTCTGATGATTTAATTTTTTTAGATGTTGGCAACTCGTCTGATATTTCCCATTTATATTGAGAATCAAATTTTATTTCTATTTCTCCAGAAGAAAGTGTTCTTTTAAACCAAGGATGCCAACCCATTGAAAATGGCATAATTTCATTATCATCATTAAATATTGTTAGTTTTTGGGTAATATATTTTTCACCAATACTGATTTTAGATTTTAGATTTCCTTTAAAAGGCCACGGCTCTGAAAGATTTGTTTTCATTTCTAATGAATTTTTATTCTTATTGATCAATTCCCAATTTGAAAATAAAACAGTCCCATGAATAGCATGTTTAAATTGAGATGAAAGAGGATGGGAATTTAAGAGATTTGTTGAACCTTTTTTTGAATTAAAAATACCTTCTTTTATTCTGTTTACCCAAGGAGCCATAATGAAAGAAGAAACAAAATTCTCTAAATCATATCCTAAAATTTCATAGTTAATATCATTTTTATTTATCTTAAATGAAATTAATGATGGACCATTAGTAACGACCTCACAATAATTATTTTTTAATTTATGCATTTTCATAATTGAAATTTATAATTAATATAATAATAAATTAAATTGTAATTCAAAAGGAGTAAATAATGATTAAAAATTCTATGAAAGCAAAACTTAATAACAAAGAGGTTGTTCTGGGTGCATTTGTAAGTACTCCTTCTCCATCAACCGTAGAAATGCTTGGGTGGCTAGGAATGGATTATGTAGTAATAGATTGCGAGCACAGTGTAACTGATTACGAAACAGCAGAAAATATGGTGAGAGCCGCTGATCTCACAGGAATAACACCAATAGTTAGGGCTGGACTAAATTTGCAACAGAATATTCAAAGATACCTTGATGCAGGAGTTCAGGGAGTTTTGATTCCTTTAGTTAATAATGCAGAAGATGCAAAAAGGGTAGTTGAAAGTTGTAAATATCCCCCTTTAGGAAAAAGAGGTTTATTCAGCACATCTAGAACTGGAAAGTATGGAATTACACCCATAATTGATCATGTAAAAACAAGTAATGATGAAATATTTGTTGCGGTCCAAATTGAAACCTTAGAAGGGATAAAAAATCAAGATAGCATAATAGCAACAGAAGGCGTTGATAGTGTATTTTTAGGTCCAGGAGATTTATCTTCAGTTTTAGGGGTTCACGGCCAAGTTACCCATGAAAAAGTTAGAAATACCATGGAATCAATGATTCCAAAAATTATTGCATCTGGGAAAATACCAGGCACTTTAGTTGCTGATGGTGATCAGGCAAAATATTGGAATGAACGAGGGATTAACTTTTTAATTGGAGGAGCAAATAAGTTTTTACTAAATGGCTCTAAACAATTTATTGATGATGTTAAATCAAAAACTAAGTCATAAGCGGACTGAGCCTGTCCATTATTCTTTGCAATTCTTCTTGGTCAGCAGCATCAAAAGGTTTTCTAACTGGTAATCTAGTTGTAGGAGATTTAATAATTCCTCTTTTCCAAAAAACCCACTTATATGCATTTACCCCAAATCTTCTTTCAAAATTTAATGACGGCAATAATGATTCCCATAATATTCTTGCGCGATCATTAACTTCATAATAACCATCCTTGCCTTTTTTTTGAGTATCCAAAGCATTCCATATACTGACAATAATATCTGTAAAATGCCCAGATGGCATTGTGCCTTGTGCACCTCTTCTATATTCATCCATTAGAAAAGTACCTCCAATCCCACCCATAATCGATTTACATTTACTTCCTAATTTCTCAACAACTTCTGAAATCACGTGCCCAGCAAATGCACTTTCTTCTTTTAAGTATTGAATATTTTCAAAATCATTAATTAAGTTAATAATTGTATTTGTGGCCACTAATTTACCTTGCATATCGTTGTTTTGAATCCAAATTGGCAAACTAGTAGATTTAGAAATTTCACCGAAATAATCATATACATATTGAGCAGATGCGACCTTTGTAGAAGGCATTGTAATTATAGAATCAACCCCAATGTCTTCAACAATTTTTATACTTTCTTTAACTTGTTCAACAGAATTTCCAGTAACTCCAGCAACTAAATGAACTGATCCATTTACTACTTTTGCGCCCTCTTTTATGACCATGACCCTTTCTTCGTCTGTAAGAGTTGCAACTTCACTAGCATTGACCGGCATAACAATTCCATGGGCCCCTTTTTCGAGACAAAACTCTATACATTTTCTTAAAGAGTCAATATCGAGTTTTCCATCTTCATGAAAAGGTGTCACAGGAATCGAGTAAACCCCTCTTGGATTTTGTAATTCTTTGGATAATTTCACAGTAGTCATTAGTCACACTCCACTCTAGGAGGAGGATTTAAAACACAGTGAATAGCAAGCAGTGTTCCTTTTCCATCAAAGGGGTTATTACAACCATGCCTTGCTTTTACCTCTGCAGTAAACATATCCCCAGCATTTAATTCAATATTATTTTCCTCAAAGTAAACAGCATTTAATTTTCCTTCCAAACAATACATAGATTCTTCATGGTGAGGGTGGTAATGATTAGGAGCATCAGCGCCAGAACTAAAATTTAATTCAGAAAAATAGCTTGATTGTGCGCCTGAAAAATCTCCAACCATGTCGTACCTCATGATTCCAGGAGCAAATTCAAAAGGTTCCATTTCTTTTCTAATTGAAACGTATTTACTTGGAATTCCAGGGGTAGTACTGTGATTTTCAACAGACTCTCTGTCAAATTTTATTTTCGGAAACATAACTAAGAGTCTTGCTGTTTCATTGGAGTTATTTTTCATTCCATGAGGCATACCTGCTGGAGCCAGCATGCAATCTCTACTGTTCATAGTAAATTCATTATCACCTAATATAGAAGTCAATTCACCTTTAATTAAAAAGTGAGTTTCTTCTACATCTGGGTGTAAATGCACTGGTATTTCTGCCCCAGGTTCTAAAAAGAGTTCTAAAACTTTAATCATTTTATCTCCTCTTTCAGGCCCTGAAAGCGTAGTTATAGTTATGCCATTTTCATTGCTATCTGGCTTTAGATCTTCTTTTCTATGTATTGCCATTTCTTCTCCTTATACTCTTAATGAGGTATCAAATAAATCCATATCACTCCACCTATTATTTTCTTTTGTTCTCATTAAGGCAATTGTTTTAATTACCTCAGGGTTTGCGAGCCCGTGAGGGGCCTCACCTTTAAGAATTTTAATTACATTTTCTGCCTGTTTTCTTGTTCCAACTTCCCTTGAAACAGGAGAAGATCCAGCCGTATGAGGAGTTATAATCAAATTATCTAAACTAAGCAACGGATCTTCAGAAGAAATTGGCTCCTTTTCAGTAACATCAATTCCAGCACCAGGAATAATGTTGTTTTTAAGGGCATTAAAAAGTGCAGATGGATCAATCAGAGGGCCTCTTGCACAATTAATTAGTATGCAATTACTCTTCATCTTATTAAAAGCATCTTCATTAATTATGTGGTGAGTTTCCTCTGTAGATGGAGCATGTAATGTTATAAAATCAGAAGTCTTTAACAATTCATCTAAATCAACAAGCTCAACCCCAAATAAATCTGCTGTTGTCCTGTCTATATACGGATCATATGAAATAATTTTAGCTGGACCAAAACCTTTAATTCTGGTTGCAAATGATTTTCCAATATTACCTAAGCCAACAATCCCTACAACATTACCAGCTATTCTCCCGAGCTCTGATCTGTAAGGGTGTACCAATTCTGTTCTGTCTGCCCAATAACCTTTTTTAACCAGACTGTCTTGCTCTCTAATTTTCCTTGTAAGCGACAAAAGCAATGCCATTGCGTGGTCAGCTACTTCTGTAGTATTAATTCCTGGGGTGTTACAAATACATATTCCAAGTTCTGTAGCAGCCTCTAAATCAACTGAATCAACACCTACTCCTCCCCTACTGATAACTTTTAAATTATCACATTGCTCCATTACTTTACGTGTTGTTAAGGGATGGAGATAAATTAATGCTCCATCGGCATCTTTCAATAAATCTATATATTCTTTTTCGTTATTACATTCTTTTTCTATTAACTCAAAACCTTCACCATTAAATAAATCTCTAAGATAAGGTGGGTTATCTCCGTGACCAACTAACGCTACTTTCATACTTCTCCTTTAAAAACATATTAGGTTAGTTTAGGATAAAATAAATTCAATTAAAAATAAAAGAATATGAACAAAAAAATAAAAACAAGATTAGCAAATATTTCTGACATAAAAAAATTAGAGATTTTGCAGGTTGATATGGAAAATACAATTGAAGACGATCCTTACCCTGATGAAGTCGGAAAAAAGGGATTGAAATTCATAATAGATAACCCGGACCACGGTTTTTATATAGTAGCTGAATTAGAAAAAACAGTTGTTGGAGGGTTGAGGATATCATTTGAAAGAAGTGTGAGTAGAAATGGTTTTTTTTGGTGGATCCAAAATGTATGTGTTGATAAAGAATTAAGAGGAAAAAGAATTTATCAAAGTATGTTTAATAAAGTTATTGAATTAGCGAAAAATCAAGATGATGTTGTTGCAGTAAAATTGCATGTTCATACAAATAACAACAGTGCAATAAAAGCTTATGAAAGAACTGGAATGAAAAGAACTCCAGAATACCCCTATATATTAAATTTGAAATGAAACCAATTGGAATAATTATTTGGACAGAAAAGCTTTCAAATCTATTAAGTTTTTATGAATTGATACTTAATTCTAAGGTTCACAAACTTAAAAATACGTCCGCATACTTTATTTATAACGATTTTAGAATTTATATTTCTGAACATTCAGAAATTTTTGGAAATTCTAAAGAACCTAACAGAATGATAATAAACTTAGAAACAGATGATATCCAAAGTGAATACAATAGGTTAATTAATTTAAATATTAATTTTATTAGGAAACCTGAAATTGAAAAATGGGGAGGAAAAGTTGCAACTTTTGAAGATCCAGAGAAAAATAGAATAAACATAAT
>JACETA010000015.1 GCA_013911545.1 Chloroflexota bacterium
TAGTTATCCTTTGATTTAGGTTATTAATTTAAATTTAATAATTCTATAATTTAAGAAGCATAATTTGGAATATTCAATACAAAAATTTATAAAGAAAAGGCCAAAAACAAAAATAGTTTGTACTATTGGCCCCGCCTCAAGTGAAGTAAAAACTTTAAAAAAGATGATTTCTGAAGGAATGTCCGTTGCAAGATTGAATTTATCTCATGGAACCATTAGTCAGCATAAAATGTATGTTGAAAATGCAAAACAAGCAGCTAATGAATTAGATACGCCATTAGGAATATTAATTGACATTCCTGGTCCAAAATATAGAGTTGGAAAAATTATAGGAGATTCCATTGATATTAGAAAAGGTCAAAAATTAATTCTTGGGAATGAAACTAAATTAGATGGAAAAATAGTTAATTTAAAGGTTTGGCCAGAAGGCATCTCAAAGGAAGTTGGTAAAAGTAAAGAAATTTTATTAGATGATGGCCTTTTAAAATTAAATATTCACTCAAAAAAAGGTTCTAATATTTACTGTACAGCTTTAAATAATGCGAATTTAAAATCAAACAAATCTGTCACTATTCCCGGCTCAGTAAATAAACTTGATTATTTCACAGAAGAAACTGTAAAGGGATTAAATTTTGCAAAAAAAATTAATGCCACCTTTGTGGGCTTATCATTTATCAGGAATAGCAAGGACATAAGGAGAGTAAAAGATTTATATTCTAAATCTAAATTTTATCCTCAATATATTTCAAAGATAGAACTTCCAAGTTCTGTTCCTCATTTAAAAGAAATAGTTCAAGAATCTGATGGGGTTATGGTAGCTAGAGGAGACTTAGGAGTTCAGCTTCCAATCGAAAAAGTTCCTGCTATCCAAAAGAAAATAATAAAAGAAGCAAATATTCAAGGAAAGCCAGTAATTACTGCAACCCAAATGTTAGAATCTATGATTGAATCAGCATCACCGACAAGAGCTGAAGCGACTGATATCCATAACGCTGTAATGGATGGCACTGATGCCATAATGCTTTCTGCTGAAACATCAATTGGAAAATATCCAGTTGAATCAGTAATAAATATGGCAAAAATATCTCTAGAAGCTGAATTAAATTTTAATTATGATTATTACTTAGAAAAGAAATCTAACTCAATGGATTTTTCTTCTGTTGATGACGCAATAGCTTATAATGCCTGCAAAACTTCAAATCTTGTAAATGCAAAAACTATTTGTGCTTTTACTGAATCTGGAAGTACAGCTGGAAGAGTTTCTTCTTTTAGGCCCAAAGCATTTATCATAGGTTTAATCCAAGGTGAAAATATAGAAACCTTGCTTTTAAGGTGGGGAGTAATTCCTATACATGCTTCAAAATTTAAAAATGTTCAAGATATGTTTAAATTAGGATCAAAGGTTAGTTTAGATACCGGTATGGCTAAAAAGAAAGATCTTGTAGTCGTTATAGCTGGTATGCCAATTGGAATTCCTGGAAATACAAATCTTATGAGGGTCATTCAGCTTCCTGAACCTTCTAAGTAAATTGAAATCATCTATTTTAAATTTAAATAAAAATCTTAAACTTCACTATTTAGAATCGTCACAGAGTAAAAATGGTTTAAATTTTTTAATGATACATGGATTATCATCTTCATCATTTCTCTGGGAGCCATTGATAGATGAAATGGGCAGTAAATATAATTTTTATTCAATAGATTTAAGGGGTCATGGACTATCTAGTAAACCAGAAATAGGATATGACCTAGAAACACTTTCAGATGATATAAATTTATTTATAGAAAAATTAAATCTTAAAAATATAATTATTATTGGACAATCTATGGGCGCAGAAGTGTCAGTCCTTACATCTTTAAAAAATAAGAATATTAAAGGTTGCATTGCTATAGATGGAGGAGTTATAAATTTAAAAGAGAAATTTAAAAACAAACAAGATTGTTTAGAAAGCCTTAAGCCTCCAAATTTAAATGGAATAAAAAGAGAAAAAATATTAAATATGTTAAAAAAAAGCCACCCTGATTGGTCAAAAAAAGCAATAATGGGACAATTTAGTATTTTTGAAGTTGATAATGAAGACAAAGTGATTAAGAGGCTAGAATTAAAAAATCATTTAAAATTAGTTGAGAGTTTATGGAACAATAATTCATTAAAAAATTTAGCATCATTAACTATCCCAATACTTTTCGTATTGGTTAATTTTGATATTGATTTAAATAATTTTGATCATGATAAAATTGAAATTGAAGTCGAAAAATTAATTGGTGATCATGACATTCATGCCCAGAAACCAGAAATGGTATCAAATATAATAAAAGAAAGATTGAGTAGAAAGTTCTTTGGATAATAATAAAAAAAATAGAATACTAACTCTGTTTGGGTCAGGCGAAACTTCTCCTCACATGGCAAAAAATTATAGAAAGATAATTGATGATTTAGACTTTATACCCAAAAAAAATATTTTGCTTGATACGCCTTTTGGTTTTCAAGAAAATAATGATGTGTTATCTGAAAAAATTCAAGATTATTTTTCAAAAAAAATAAATTTAAATTTAAAAAACTTAAATTTTAAAAATGAAGAGTCTTTTCATGACAATTTTAATGACATAATATCTGAAGCTGATTTCATCTTTTCTGGACCAGGCAGCCCTACATATGCTTCAGAAATTTGGCTTAAACATAATTTTGATAAGCTTCTAAAAAATAAGTTAAATAATGGTGTTGTAATGGCTTTTGCAAGTGCGGCTGCTCTTACATTAGGCTCGTATGTTATTCCTGTATATGAAATTTATAAAGTTGGAGAAAATAAGAAATTATGTAAGGGATTAGACATTCTTGATTTTCTTGGAAAGGAAACAGTAATTGTTCCGCATTTTAATAATCAAGAAGGCGGTGATCATGACACGTCTTATTGCTTCATCGGAAAAAAAAGATTCCAAAATTTAATCAAAGAACTTGATGTTATTACAATTGGTATAGATGAACATACTTCTCTTACATTTGACCTCGAAAGTTCTTTATTAGACGTTAAAGGACTAGGAAATGTTTATTTTGAATCAAATGAAGGAGCATTCTGTTTAAAAAATGGTGAGAGAATGAATATTGAAAAAATTAACAGTAACTACACCCCTAAAACAGTATCTACCAAAAAAAATAAAATAGTTAAAGAAGATTCAGTTGAAGAAGATTCAATTAATTTAAATATTTCTGATTTAATTAATATAAGAAAAATAGCAAGAAGTTCTAAAATGTACGAAATTTCTGACAATATTAGAGATATACTTATTTCTAAAGGAATAGAAATCGAAGATAAAGATAATAATACAGTCTGGAAAAAATTAGACTAAAGATATCTTGTTTCTAAGAGTCCCAATTTTTTCTATAGAAATTTCAACTATGTCGTCTTGTTTAAGAGTAAAATCTTGCGGAGGTATGATTCCAGTTCCGGTCATTAAAACTGCAACTTCCGGCAAATCATTGCTTCTTTGAAGCCAATCGACAAGCTCTATGACATTTCTTTTCATTTCAGCAGTACTAGAATTTCCATCAAAAACTATTTCGTCATTCCTAAAAATTTTTAATCCAACCTTAAGGTTTTGCGGGTCAATTTCTTCAGGGAGAACAATGCATGGGCCAATGGAAAAAGATTTATTATAAACTTTAGCTTGAGGTAGATATAAAGGATTTTCTCCTTCAATTGACCTACTACTCATATCGTTTCCAATTGTGTAGCCAGCAATTTCACCATTTATTATCACAACAGCAAGCTCAGATTCGGGGACATCCCAACCTGAATCTTTTCTAATTCCCAAATCGTCTTCAGGAGGCTGCATTCTATCACCAGTTCCTTTAAAGAATATTTCTGGTCGATCAGCATTATAAACTTTTGCATATACGTCCGGAGAGTTGCTTTCAGCTTGCCTTTCTCTCATGCTATCACTGTACGTAACACCAGCAGCCCATACTTCATCAGGATAAATGGGTGATTGGAAGCCAGGGGAATAATTTCTAGGAAAATTACTTAGAACTCCTGCTTTAATTAAATTTTCTACATAAGTTTTTAAAGAAAAATGAAGGTTATTTTTTTCTGAATCTTCTTTTGCTAAATTATAAAAATCTTGAAATTCTAAATCTCCAAGACTATATAAATAATCTCCATCATCAACAACTAGAGCTGAATCCCAATAACTTCCAATTACAAGATCATTACTAGGATCAGAATAAAAATTATTCATTTTATAAAATTTCATTAAACCTCCTTGTATTCACCTTCTATAGTATCAGAGTCATCACTATCCTCATTATTTTCATTATTTTCAGGCGGTGCTTGAGAATATATATCTTGACCTACTTCTTGCATTTTAGATTGAAGTTCATTGGTAAGATTTACCATCTCTTCAGCATTATCTTCTTCGCTATTAACTAATGTAGACAATTTATCTTTTAACTCATTCAATTCGGTTTTTTTATCCTCAGAAATTTTATCTCCATTTTCATTAATTAATTTATCTGTCGCATATAAAGTACTTTCAGCATTATTTTTGGCATCAACTTTTTCTTTTTTTGCTTTATCTTCTTCTGCAAATTCAGATGCTTCATCGACCAATTTTTCAATTTCATTTTCATCTAATCCTGACCTACCTGTAATTGTAATATGCTGTTCTTTACCAGTACCTTTATCCTTTGCAGAAACTTTTAAAATACCGTCTGCATCAATATCAAAAGTTACTTCAACTTGAGGCACTCCTCTTTGGGCAGGCGCAATCCCATCCAAATTGAATCTACCAATCGACACATTATCATTGGCCATTTCTCTTTCACCTTGAAGAACATGTATTTCTACACTTGTCTGATTATCAGCTGCAGTTGTAAATGTTTCACTTTTTGAAGTTGGTATAGTTGTATTTCTTTCAATTAAAGTTGTCCTTACTCCTCCTAAAGTTTCAATACCTACAGATAAAGGTGTTACATCTAAAAGCAGCACATCTTTAACATCACCCTCTAAAACACCTGCTTGAATCGCAGCCCCCATTGCCACTACTTCATCAGGATTTATACCTGCAGAAGGATCTTTGCCAAAAATTTCTTTAACTTTGTTTATTACTGCAGGCATTCTAGTCATACCACCAACAAGTATTACGTCAGATATGTTTTTAACATCAATTTCAGAATCCTTGATTGCTTGCTTGCATGGGCCTGCTGTTCTTTCTATTAGGCCACTCGCAATCTCTTCTAATTTTGCTCTTGTAATATTTGAAACCAAATGTTTTGGGCCATTGGCATCAGCAGTGATAAAAGGTAAATTAATTTCACTTTGAGTAACAGTTGATAATTCAATTTTTGCTCTTTCAACCTCTACCCTCAATCTTTGCAAGGCAGACGGATCTTTTTTTAAGTCAATACCTTCTAAATCTTTAAATTCTTTTGCAACATGATCTAAAAGCAGATTATCAAAGTCATCACCTCCTAAATGAGTATCGCCATTAGTAGATTTAACCTCGAATACACCATCACCTAATTGAAGTATTGTTATATCGAATGTGCCTCCACCTAAGTCATAAACTGCAATAGTTTTATCTCCTTTTGAATCAAGGCCATAAGCTAGCGATGCAGCAGTTGGTTCATTAATAATTCTCATAACTTCAAGGCCTGCAATTTTACCAGCAACTTTTGTTGCTTCTCTTTGACTGTCACTAAAATATGCTGGAACAGTAATAACTGCTTGGGTTACTTTATCACCAAGTTTGTGTTCAGCATCTTCTTTAATTTTTTGCAATACCATTGCAGATATTTCAGTTGGAGTATGCTTTTTACCACCTAATACTATTTCTACATCGCCGTTTTTAGCTTTATCTAATTTATAAGAAATTCTTTCTGAGTCATCTTTGACCGACTTATCATCATGCCTTCTGCCAATAAATCTTTTTGCTGAATAAATAGTATTTTCTGCATTAGTCACACTTTGTCTTCTTGCAAGCTCACCAACAAATCTTTCATTTGTCTTTGTGTTAACTGCAACTACAGAAGGTGTTGTTCTTTTGCCTTCTTTGCTTTCAAGTATACTTGGTTCGCCAGCTTCCATTACAGCTACTGCTGAATTGGTTGTCCCTAAATCTATTCCAATAATTTTAGGCATCTTTATTCTCCTTGTCGTGATTTTTATTGTTTATATTTTCTGATATCTCAACTTGAGTTGGTCTTATAACTTCATTATTCATTACATATCCTTTCCTTAAAACACGTAAAATACTTCCATCTTCTTGTTCAGATGATTCTGTCTTTAGCAAAGCTTCATGAATATATGGATCAAATTTATTAATATCATCAATTGTGTTTATATTTTTAAGCTTTAATATATTTTCAAATTTATTCCTTATACTGCTCAACCCATTAGATAAAACTTCCTTTGAAGAGTCTTTGGAATTTTCTATTGCAAGATCGATATCATCAATAACTGTTAACATTTTAAGTACAAAATTTTTAATAGTCTTTTGCTCTATTTCTAGCAACTCTATCTTCATTCTGTTTCTGTAATTAACTAAATCTGCCTGAGCTCTTGCTGCGATATTTTTAAAATCATTAATTTCTTTTTCCAAGGATTCTAATTTTTTTTGATCTGAATTTTCTTTTTTATTTTTTTTACTAGGCATTATTCAACAAAATTTTCCAGCAATAATCTTACTTTTTCGTTAATTATTCTTTTTCTTGCATTCATATTAGCTTCACTTATAGAATTTAAAATCAAAGATATTTCATCGATACCCTCTATCAAATCCATTATAATAGCTATTCCTGCTAGATTAACTCCATACTCATCAACTAAAGTTTTAATAATTTTTAATCTTATTAAATCATCTTCAGAATATAAACGAAGCATACCCACAGACCTAGAAGGTCTTACCAAGCCATATTTTTCATACTTTCTTAATGTTTGGGGATGAACTTCAAGAAGCCTTGCAGCTACACTTATTATGTATACTCCGCTTTCCAATTTATATATTTCGTATTCTGTTTCTTATATCAAATAGTATATTATAACTTGATATGATTCATGTCAACATAAAAAAAAATTTTAAATCATATTAGAATGTACTTAAATGAAAAAAGAAATATTTAACAAAACTTACATAAGTTCAGAAATTCCATCTGTTGTCCTAGATCGCATGGCAATATATATTAGGGTTCTTAATCAGCTCCAACAAGAAAGAATAAAACTAACCAACTCAAAAGAATTATCTAATTACCTTCCAGTCGAATCAGGTCAAATAAGAAAAGATTTGAATTATTTAGGAAAGTTTGGAATAAATGGTAAAGGTTATAACGTAAAAATCCTAAAAAAGACTTTGCAAAAATTAATGGGTTTAGAAGCTAAATGGAACGCAGTAATTATTGGAGGAGGAAGGTTAGGAAAATCATCTGTCGAATTTATGAAGCAAAAAAAATCTGAAACATTTAGAATTGTTGCTGCTTTTGACCCAAATAATAGGCTTATAGGGAAAAAGATATCAAATTTAAAGATACAAAATATGAAAGATTTAAACAGAACGGTTAAATCTAGAAATATAAAAATAGGAATAATTTCTACTGAAAACAATAATGTCCAAAGTGTAGCTGAAAATTTAATTAACAATGAACTTAATTACATACTTAATTTTTCAAGTTTTTCTCCAAAAGTTCCAGATTATGTAATTTTAAGAAATATTGACCCTGGCTTACAGGTCGAATCGATGTCTTACCACTTGAGACAAAGCAGCTTATCAAAATAATTAATTTATAGATCCATCAATTAATATAGTTACATTATTATTTATCACTTCTATAAATCCACCATCAATATTTACATCTTTTTCTTTATTGCCATCTCTCCACATCAAATCCCCCTTGCCTAATTCGGATATCAAAGATATATGATTTGGTAAAATTCCAATTTGACCGTCAACGCTATTAACAGAGACATAATCTACATTTCCAGTAAAGACAGTTTCTTCAGTAGTAACTATTTCGAGTTTCATATTTTGCATAATTTAACCTTTTAATGTTTTAGCTTTTTCAACAGCCTCATCAATAGTACCAATCATATAAAATGCTTGCTCAGGAAGATCATCATGTTGACCACTTAGTATCTCTTTAAACCCTTTAATTGTATCTTCAACTTTTACATATTTGCCTGGTATGCCAGTAAAAACTTCTCCGACATGAAATGGCTGAGTTAAAAATCTTTGTATTTTCCTAGCCCTGAAAACTACTTCTCTGTCTTCTTCAGAAAGCTCCTCAATACCTAAAATAGCGATAACATCTTGAAGATCTTTAAATCTTTGTAGTACTTCCTGTACCTGTCTTGCAACATTGTAATGTTCTTCTCCTACAATTCCAGGTTCCATAATTCTTGAATTAGAAGCTAAAGGATCTACTGCAGGAAACAATGCTTGCGCAGCTAATGATCTTTCAAGTGAAATTGAAGCATCTAAGTGACCAAAAGTTGTTACAATTCCAGGGTCTGTATAATCATCAGCTGGAACATATACAGCTTGGAAGGATGTAATTGATCCATCAACCGTAGAAGTAATTCTTTCTTGCAAGTCACCCATTTCAGTTGCTAGTGTTGGTTGGTAACCCACCGCTGAAGGCATTCTTCCTAATAATGCAGAAACTTCCATTCCGGCAAGGGTATATCTATATACATTATCAACGAATAGCAAAACATCTTGCTTACCAACTTCCCTGAAATATTCAGCCATTGTAAGACCAGTTAATGCAATTCTTGCTCTTGTGCCTGGAGGTTCATTCATTTGGCCAAAAACAAGTGCAGTACTATCTAGGACTCCATAATCTTTCATTTCGTGCCATAAATCATTTCCTTCCCTAGACCTTTCGCCAACTCCAGCAAATACTGAAACCCCACTGTGTTCTTGAGCGATATTACGAATTAATTCTGTAATAATAACTGTTTTACCAACTCCTGCCCCGCCATAAGCTCCAACTTTACCGCCTTTAGAAAATGGTGTTATCAAATCAAACACTTTAATTCCTGTTTCTAATACTTCTGTGCTCCCACTTTGCTGTTCAAAAGTTGGAGCAGGTCGATGTATTGGCCATCTTTCTTTTGCATTGACATCCCCTAAATCATCAAGTGCATCACCCAACACATTAAATATTCTTCCCAACGAAGCTTCACCTACTGGAACAGAAACCGCTGCACCAGTGTCTTTAACCTCAATTCCTCTTGAAACACCTTCTGTAGCTCCAAGCGCTAGGCATCTTGCCCAATTATTACCAACATGCTGCTCTACTTCTAACACAAGTTTTTCGCCATTTACTTCTAATTCAAGGGCATTATAAATTGCTGGTAAATTTTCTTGTGGAAACTCTACATCCACAACAGTACCGATAACCTGCACAACTTTTCCGATATTTTTGTTCATAACTATCCTTTCGAATTATTTCTTTATTCCTCTAATGCTAGGGCTCCACCAATAATATCAAGTATTTCTGATGTAACCTGTTGTTGTCTTGCTTTGTTTAAATCAAGAGTTAAGTCTTCTTTCAATTCATTTGCATTATCTGTTGCATTTTGCATTGCAACTAATCTAGCTGAATGCTCGCTTGCAATAGAATCAAGAATTGAATTATATATACTGGTTTCTACATACCTTGGAATTAAAGCTTTTGACACTTCATGTAAGTTAGGTTCATACAAAAATTCATTTTTTACTTTATCTAAATCATTTAATTCCAGTTCAATAGGCAAAAGTTGTTTGATTTTTGGTTTTTGCACAGCAGTGCTTATAAATTCTGTATATAAAATAAATACTTTTGAAAACCCATTTAAATTTATATCATTAGATATGTTTCCAGTTATTGGTGAAACCTCATCAAAGGTTGGCATATCAGAGACTTTAAAAGATTCGTATTCATTACCCAACTTTGACACAAAGCTTGTGCCCTTTTTTCCAATTACCCTAATTTCATAATAATCATCCTTAATTGATTCAATGAATTTTGATGCTTCTTTTAAAATATTTGATACTAACGCACCACATAACCCTCTGTCAGGAGTTACAAGCAAAATGAGATTCTTTACATCATTAGAATTAGTTAAAAAAACTTCAGGATTACTTTTGTAAACATTACTTATAATTGAGTTTAATTTTTCACTATATGCCCTTCCGTCAAGAACTTTATCTTGTGCCTTTTTCATTTTTGCGGCCGCAATCATTTGCAAAGCTTTAGTAACACGAGATGTACTTTCAATGCTTCTTATTCTGCTTCTGAGTTCTCTTAGGTTAGGCATTTTTAT
Organism: Chloroflexota bacterium; assembly: GCA_013911545.1. Taxonomy (GTDB): domain Bacteria; phylum Chloroflexota; class Dehalococcoidia; order Lucifugimonadales; family Lucifugimonadaceae. The sequence continues at coordinate 10,299 of JACETA010000015.1, forward strand.
GAATTAAAAGTTTTATTAAAATCAATAGCTGTTTTTTTTATTTCAGCCATATCTTCATCACTTAAATCTCCCGTATTTCTAATATTTTTCAAAGTTTCTGAAATAGTTGCTGCAGAGTGATCATTCCATGCTTCTTCATATTTTGATACATTAACTACATCTATCCCATCTAATAATCCTTCTGAAGCTAGATATAAAAGACAAACTTGGTTTTCTAATGGAACAGGTTTATATTGAGGTTGTTTGAGTAACTCAACTATAACCGCCCCTCTACCCAACTGTTTCTTTGTAACATCATCTAAATCATCGGAGCCGAATTGAGCAAAAGCAGCTAGTTCTCTATATTGAGCAAGCTCAATTTTCAGACTTCCTGACATTTTTTTCATTGCCTTGCATTGAGCTGAACCACCAACTCTACTTACTGAAAGCCCAGTATTTAAAGCAGGCCTTACACCTGAGTTGAAAAGGTCAGATTCGAGATATATTTGACCATCAGTAATAGAAATTACGTTTGTTGGTACATACGCTGAAACATCACCAGCTAATGTTTCAATAACAGGAAGAGCGGTAATTGATCCACCTCCATATTCTTTTTCAACACGAGCAGCCCTTTCAAGTAATCTTGAGTGTAAATAAAATACATCCCCTGGATAAGCTTCTCTGCCAGCTGGCCTTCGAAGCAAAAGCGACATTTGCCTATAAGCCCAAGCATGCTTACTTAAATCATCATAAACAATCAACACATCTTTTCCTTTATCCATAAAATATTCTGCCATTGCGCAACCTGAATATGGAGCCAAATATTGCAATGGAGCTGAATCAGATGCATTTGCAGCAACTACAAATGTGTGTTCAAGTGCACCATTTTTTTCTAATGTCTCAACAACACTAGCAACCTTTGAGGATTTTTGACCTACAGCAACATAAATACATATTAGATCTCCTCCTTTTTGATTAATAATACAGTCAATAGCAACAGCAGTTTTGCCAGTATTCCTATCACCAATAATCAATTCTCTTTGACCCCTGCCTACAGGAACCAAGGCATCAACTACTTTTAATCCGAATTGAACTGGCTGATCAACAGATTTTCTGCTAACAACATCTGGTGCAGGTTTTTCAACAGGAGCGGTTGCAGAGGTTTTAATAGAACCTTTGCCATCAAGAGGCCTTCCAAGAGGATCTACTACTCTCCCAATTAATTCTTCGCCTACAGGCACTTCAACAATTCTGCCAGTTGCCTTAACTTCATCACCTTCTTTAATGTCTAGATAGTCACCCAAAACTACAGTACCAACTGTATCTTCTTCTAAGTTCAATGCCATACCTAATGTCCCATTAGGGAATTCTAGTAATTCACTATATTTCACGTTTGATAAGCCATGTATTTGAGCTATACCATCTCCAGCTTCCACAACTGTGCCAACGTCAACCAAAGAAGAACTGTCACCATATTCTTCAATTTGTTTTTTTATTACTGATGAAATATCTTGTGTAGCCATTTTTTCTCCTATTACTCTAAAATTTTGTCTTTTAATTCAGACAATTTGCCTTTTGTGCTCATATCTAACATTTGATCATCAAATTTGGCTATGAAGCCTCCTAAAATTGATTTTTCAATAATATTATCACCAACAACCTCAGTTTTTGTTAAATTACTAAGCTTGTCGTTAATTTGATTTAATTGTGTATCAGATAATTCAAATGCAGTAATAATTTTTGCCCTTCTTACACCATTTTTTTTATCTATAAGTTTTTTAAATCTTTCTATTATGCTATCAATAAGGAAAAGTCTATCCTTTTCAATCATCAATCTAAGAAAATTTAGTTTTTTCTCATCAGTTTTTATTTCTGAATTTGAAATTAATTTAACTTTCTCATTGTTATTTATTTTTGGGTCAAGGAAAAACTTTTGAATTTTCCTATCCTTAAAAATTTCTGAAATTTTATTAAGAAATTCACCCCATTCAGATAAATTATTATCTTGCAATGCAATTTGAAAAATTGCATCTGAATATCTATTTGATGATGAGGTGCTTTTCATTTTATTTACTCATTCTTCAATGATTCTTTATTTAAAGCTTTTTCAATAAGCTCAGAATGAACTTTACTATCCACTTCTTTCTCTATAACCTTACCTGCTGCATCAATGACTAGTTCACCAAACTTATCCTTTAATTCAGAAATTGCAGTATCTCTTTCACTTTCAATTTCTTTTTTTGCCTTCTCCATCATTTGGGAGATTTCTGACGAAATTTTTATTTTTTCATCTTCTCTTAATTGATTGGATGCATCTTTGGCTGACTCTATTAATTTTTTTCCTTCTTGGCGAGCTTTACCTAACTCTTCCTCAATTTTTAATGCTGCATTTTCAGCGCTCTTCGATGCTGATTCAGCATCATCTAAACCTTTTTTTATCTTTTCAGCCCTTTCATCAAGAAGCTTTACGACAGGCTTATAAAGAAATTTGCTAATTAAAAACAGCAATATAGAAAAACTTATTAATTGAGTTATTAAACCCGGTAAATTTATACCTAATTCACCCATATTTTCTTTCCTTTAATTTTTATTTTGCAATAAATACGCTTGCAGCATCTGTGCTACCAACGAATAATATGATAATTGCTATAACAAGAGCATAAATTGCTATTGCTTCAGCGAATGCAATTGCTAAAATCATGTTCTGCTGAATTGGTCCAGCAGCTTCAGGATTTCGACCTATTGCTTCCATAGCCTTTCCAGCTAACATACCAATTGCTATAGCTGGCGCAAAACCACCTAAACCAATAGCGATCGCCGCTGATAAAGTTCTTAAATCACCAAAAATAAAATCTCCCACTTTATTCTCCTTTATTTAATTTTGTTTATTTAATGCTCACTATGGTCTGCAACAGCAGTTACACCAAAAATTAAAGTAAGCATTGAAAATATAAATGCTTGTATTACTCCTACAAACAATTCTAGTCCCATAAAAGGAACTATTCCAATAAATGGCAGCAAAAACATCATGGCTATAAGTAATACTTCACCTGCAAACATATTACCAAAAAGCCTAAATGTAAAACTTACCACCCTAGCAAATTCTGCTATCAATTCTAATATTCCAACAAATAGCATTATAGGTGAAGAAAAATTAATAAACTTTGCTCCATATTTTTTTATACCCAGCTCAGATACTCCCCAGTAAGTAACAAAGAACATTGCAACAATTGCTATTGCTAAAGTTGTATTTAGATCAGTATTAGCACCTCTAAATAGTGGTAATAATCTTCCAGCAGTTTTTCCTTTATGTACTCCTTCTATAACCTTGCTTTCATTAACTATTGCTTTGTTATGGTCTTCATAATCTAACTTCAAGGTATCTTTAACTAATACCACTCCACTTTTTCTTGCTTCTTTAGCTTCAGAACTGTCTGGGTCATAATTTGCAGGATCATATTTAATTTCTCCTCTTCCAGGAGGTAAATATTTTATCCCCAAAAAAGTTTCGTTAAATACTACTAAATGTTCTTTGAGAGCTTTATCGCAATCAAAATATTTTTCTTTATTCTCATAATTATGACCTGACCCATGATCATCATTATGACATGCATCAACCTTGTGCTCTTTATGCTTGTAAACTACTTCTGAAGATTCAACTATTCCTATTGTCCCTACTCCAGGCAAAACGCCCACCCAATTGGAAACTACAACACAAAGGAAAATTGATAGTACTACTGGAACAAACCTTCTGCCCTTTTCGCTGCCAGAAATACTTTTTGATAAATTTAAAAAGAAATCAACAATAACTTCAGCAATGCTTTGCAATCTACTCTCAGGAATTCTTTTTAAATTTTTGGTGGAAAAAAAAATAAATATTAACAATACTAAAATGCTCACCCAAAATGTTAAGGAAGTATTATAAATACCTAAACCAGGAATGGCTTCTGCCGGCAATTGAATATGAGCTATTGGACTTTGAAAAAAACCTCCAATAGGCAGAACCCCACCTATTGCTCCGCCTAAAACAGAAG